>CAZYHO010000067.1:8673-11171 GCA_964647495.1 uncultured Akkermansia sp.
CATCATCGGCAGCCGGGCGGCGGACGTGGATGGGGGATGAGCGGGCTCGGGGAGGTGGGCGGCTCGCCGTGGTCCAGCCCCGGCTTTGGGCGAGGATGCAGGCGCCGCCCAGGCTGAGGTTTCGGTGGGAAGCCGGGAATGGTGCTCAAATAAGCAGGCAACCCGCATAGTTCGACTGTCACCCTGTGGCGGGAGCCTCGTTAGTTCGAGTGTCACCCTATGGTCGCGGCCCGCCGATTCGGGCCAAGGATTGGGGGGACAGCGGGTGATCGGCGGGTATGGTGGCGGCATGCTGTTCAGAAGGTTTCTTGTGACTGGATTGGTCGCGGCGGCGCCGGTATGGGGCGCTGATGACGCCGGGGATTCGATCGAGGGCATGGTTGCGGGGGCGCGGCGGTCGGTGGTCACGCTCCGGCAGGCGGACCGTGCGGACGGGGAGGGCGGGGTGGGCGCCGGGTTTGTGGTCGGCGAGGGCCGGATCGCGACGAACCTGCATGTGATCGGCGAGGGCCGGGCGGTGCGCATTGAGTGGCCCGGTGGAGCGGAGACCGAGGTGACGGGCATATTCGCGTGGGACCGGGCGATGGATCTCGCGGTGGTGGAAGGCGCACTGCCGGAGGGGAAGAGCTGGGCGGATTTTCCGGCGCTGCCGCTGGCGGATGTGGAAGCGCCCGCGCTGGCGGACGGGAGCCCGGTGCTGGCGGTGGGTGCGCCGCAGGGGTTGACGGCGAGCGTCACCCAGGGCGTGCTGTCGGCGCGGCGCGAAGTCGCGGATTTTCCGGGGATCGGTTTGCTGCAAATCGCGATGCCGATCGAGCCGGGCAACAGCGGCGGGCCGGTGCTCGATCGCGACGGACGCGTTCAGGGGGTCGTCACGCTGCGCAGCCAGCGCACGGCGAACCTCGGATTCGCGCTGCCGGTTTCGGCGCTCCACGTCCTGCTGGCAAAACCGAACCCCGTGCCGATGGCGCGCTGGCAGACGATCGGCGCGCTCGATCCCGCACTGTGGCAACCCGGCCGCGGCGGCGGCGTGCGCTGGTCGCAGCGAGCCGGCGAACTGCGCGCCGAAGGAAGAGGCACCGGCTTCGGCGGCCGCGCCCTGCTGCTCTCGACCGCCCCCGCCGTGCCCGCGCTGCCGTACGAAGTGAGCGTTCGCGTGCGGCTGGGCGATGAATCCGGCGCGGCCGGCTTGATCTTCGGGGCGGACGGGGAGGACCGGCACTACGGATTTTACCCGACGAATGGCTCGCTGCGGCTGGTGCGCTTCGAAGGGCCGGATGTGTTTTCGTGGACGATCCTCGCCGACGTGCGCTCGGAACACTACCGCCAGGGCGAGTGGAACGACCTGCGCGTGCGCGTCGAGCCGGACAAGATCCTCTGTTACCTCAACGACGAGCTGGTCATCGAGTCGGCCGATGACACATGGCGCGCCGGCCGCGCCGGGCTCGCCCAGTTCCGCCAAACTCACCCGGCCTTCCGCCGATTCCGCGTCGGCGCGGACCTGACACCGCCGCCGGCGGAAATCGAGTACGCCCGCTATCTGCGCGAGGCCCGCCGCATGGAGGAAAGCGCCGCCCGTTTCCGCCGGCTCGCCGACCGCTCGCATCAAACCACCATAGAAACCGAGTTGCGCCAGGCGCTCGACCGTCCGGACGGCGGCCTTCTCCGCGCCGCCCTGGTCCTCGCGCGCCTCGACACACCGGAGCTGGAAACCGAGGCCTACGAAACGCGCATCTCCCGCTTCGCCGATGAATTCGCCGCCTCACTCGGACCCGACCCGGCCGCTGTGTCCGCCACCGAGCGCCTGGCCCGGCTCAACGAGTATTTCTTCCGCGACGGCGGCTTCCACGGCGCCCGCTTCGACTACGGCAATCGCGCCAACAGCCGGCTGCCCGAAGTCTTCGACGACCGCGAGGGCATCCCGATCATGCTTTCCACGCTGTACCTCGAAATCGGCCGCCGCGCCGGACTCGACCTCGTCGGCCTGCCCCGGCCCGGGCACTTTGTCGTCGGCCTGCGCGCCGGTTCTCCGGACGAGCCGCCTGTGGTCATCGATGTGTTCGACGGCGGCACCACGCTCGACGAACCCGATACAGCCGCGCTCGCTCCCGCCACCCCGCGCGACATGATCCTCCGCATGCTCAATAACCTTCAGTCGTTCGCCGTCGAGCAGGACGACCGCCCCGCCGCCCTGCGCTACGCCAGCCTGGCCGTCGCCCTCGATCCGGATGATCCGCGCCTCCGCCTCGCCCGCGCCGCGCTCGCTCTCGACCAGCGCGAAACCGGCCTCGCCGTGGAAGACCTCGACCGTCTCGAAAGCACACCGCTCGATCAACGCCAACAAATGCTCCTCGAACGCCTCCGTGCCGCTGTGCCGCCGCGGTGAGGAGGGTGGGGCGGAGGTCAGAGGTCAGTAATCAGTAATTCCACTGTGTCGTATTCCGGTGTGCGGAGTGGCGAGGCAGACAACCCGCCTTCTCGTTACGATCAGCCTCATT
>CAZYHO010000067.1:11271-14620 GCA_964647495.1 uncultured Akkermansia sp.
GGTGTGCGGAGTGGCGAGGCAGACAACCCGCCTTCTCGTTACGATCAGCCTCATTATGGCAAGTCAAACACATTCCCTGGAGTGAAGTGTCAACGAAGTGGAGAAACGCCACCTGCGGCCTTGAATCGCAAGCCGCCTCACGGATGCCGGATTTCCGGACCGCCTTCACCATGCAGGGACAAGAAATCGTGGAGATTGATCGTGTAAAGGATGCCCGCTCCGGCTTTCCGGGCAGCGGTCCAGTGCATGTAATCATAGACGGCTCCGCCCCGGACGCCGTGTTTCCGGGCCAGCCGAAGCGCGGCCAGAGTTTCCCCGATGCCTAGTTCCACGACATGAACCCGTGGCTGCACCGTTTCACTGAGAAGCTTTGCGGCCAGGTCGGCATCCACCTTCACTCCGAGCCTGCCACCGGTCAGGGTTGAAAAGGCTTCCAGAAACGCATGGGCATAAGCCATGCATTCCCCCTGCATCAGCAGCGCAAGGCAATTGGCGTGCCCCTTCTCATCGGGAGCGAGCGCCGCGACCAGCACGGAACTGTCCAGCAGGGCGCTCATTTCCGCAAGGCGCGGTCCGCGAGAGCATCACGTTCCGCGCGGACGGCGGCGGCGGCGTCCATGGGAATGCCCAGCTTGGGCAGTACGAGGACACCATTCTCAAGCACCCCCTCCGTAATCACCGGAACGTCCTTCACGATCTCAATACGGTCCGGCGTCACTTCGGCGCGCAGACGCAGGCCGGGTTCAGCGCCGAAAACGCGACCCAACGCTTCCGGCAGGATGATCCGTCCGGCTTCATCCAAGGTGAACGTCGCTGTCATGGGATGGATAGTGGCATGCCCCGCCCCCGATGGCAACCCGGACACCACCGGCAGTCCAAGAAAAGGCCACCGTGGCGCGCACCACTTTCAGGCGTTTCGCTCAGGGGCACAGAGGGACCCCTTGTGCGATCCCCGGGTAGGGCGGCGCGTCCCGCTCCATGCACCCGACGATGAGTCCCGACCTCTGATCTCTGATCTCTGACTTCCGACCTCTGCTCATGCGCTCGTGCGGACGCCCTGGGGATCATGGGATTGACAGGCGGGCGTGTTCCCGGACTTTGCGGGCGGGCACGGGGAGGACGGCTTTGGTGATTGTGTTCCTGGCCGGGGACGCTCCCGGGAATCGCCCGATCGCGTATGTCATGGATTCTCCTTTTTGCCGCCGGCCTCTTTGAGATCGCATGGGCCGTCGGGCTCAAGTTCACCGATGGCTTCACCCGTCTCTGGCCCAGCGTGGGCACGGTGGCCGCCTTGGTCGTCAGCGTCGTGCTGCTCGGAATCGCGGCCAAGTCACTTCCGATCGGCACGGCGTATGCGGTGTGGACCGGGATCGGAGCGGTCGGCACCGTGCTTTGCGGCATCGTTTTTCTCGGGGATCCGGCCACGCCGATGCGGCTGGCGTGCGTCGGCCTCATCGTCATCGGCATCCTCGGGCTCAAGATCGCGTAAACTCATCCCCGATCGATCGCCCTCCCTGTTCCTGTCCCGGTCAATCACCCAGTCCCAGGGCCTCGGCGATCACATCGCCCTCCTGGATCTCGAAGCGGATGATCATCGGCCGGCAGCAGATTTCGCAGTCGTAATCGACGGTGCATGGCGTTTCGTCCGCCGGGGGGACGGCTACGTCGAATTCCTCGAAGCAGGCCGGGCACGTCACTGAAGCCAGCGAGGTCATGGCTCAATCGCGCGAAGTCGGCGTGATCTTGAGTGTGAGTTTTTCGCTGCCACGATTGACGACGATTTCGGTTTCGGTGTTGACCTTGAGTTCGCCGAGGACGGCGGTGTAATCGTAGATATTGAGAATCTCCTTGCCCGCGAGGCCGATGATGACGTCGCCACCGCGCACGCCGGCCTTGGCGGCGGGGCCGACCGCCGAGACGCCGCTGAGTTTGACGCCGGGTTCGTCACCCTGGCTGTAATCGGGCACGGTGCCGAGGTAGGCGCGCATGGCGGCGCGCTGCCCTTGTTGTTCGCTGGACTTGTGTTCTCTCCAGACCGGGAGGTCGGCGCCGACGGCCAGGTCGCGGGCGATGAGGCCGATGAGCCTGGCGGTTTTGGCGGCGCCCTCGTAGTTGAGTTTGTCGGCGGTGTCGGTGGGCCTATGGTAATCCTCGTGGTTTCCGGTGAAGGCGTTGAGGATGGGCACGCCGCGCGGGTAAAAGCTGGTGGTGTCGGTCGGCGCGTAACAATCGCTTTGCAGCGTGAGTGGCAGCCCGACCGGAACGTTGCGTTTCTCGATCTGCGGTTTCCACCAGTCCGACGATCCGAGCCCCTGGAGGACGAGGCTCTTTTCGAGGCGGCCGATCATGTCGAGGTTCAGGCAGGCGGCGATGACGCCGTCGAGTTTCGCGCCCTCGTCGCCCTTGCGAGCTTTGGCGAGGCGTTTCACGAAATGGGACGATCCGAGCAGGCCGGCTTCTTCGCCGGACCAGAGCGCGAAGACGACGTCGCGCGCGAGCGGCAGACGGCCGGCCGCTTTCTCCGCGGCCATCCATTGGGCGATTTCGAGCACGCCGGCGGTGCCTGAGGCGTTGTCGTCGGCGCCGAAATGGATCAGGCCTTTCTCCTGCTCGGAGGCGCGGGAGCTTCCGCCGAACTCGCGGCCCAGGTGATCGATGTGCGCGCCGACGAGCACGAACGGGGCGGATGCGGCCGGAGCCGCGCTGTCCGCCGTGGCCGGCAAGCGGGCGAGCACGTTGCGGCCGGTGCGCTTTTCCTGCTTGAGGTCGATGCGGGTGGCGAGCGTGAGCCCCTTGATTTCGAAGCCGGCGACCGGCTGGCCCTTGTCGAGTTCGTTGTGAAGCGCGTCCAGATCTTTGCCGGCGCGCGCGAGCCAGGTGCGGGCGACGGCGTCGGTGACCGAAAGCGCGGCCAGCCCGGATCCGGCGAGCGAGGCATCGAACGTCAGCGGGACAAGCTGGTCGCGCACTTTCGAGTTCGGGCCGCTCACGACGATGATGCCTTTGGCGCCGCGCTGGCGCGCCGTCATCGCCTTGAACCGCAGGCTGCTCGCCTGGACGAACCGCCCGCGCCGGGACTGCTCGATGCCGTCGGGCACGTACCGCAGCACCATGACCCACTTGTCCTTCACATCGAGGTGGAAATACGACGAATAGCCCGGCGCCTCCGGTCCATCCTCGGAGAGTTCAATCCCGTAACCGGCGAAAACGACCGGCAGCGCGTCCGTCGAGCCGACGGTCGAAAACGAGAGCGGGCGCCAGTCGCGATCCACCACGGGGTCGGCGGTCCCAGACGGCGCGGTCTCGGCTGGCGCGGTCTCGGAAACGGTGAGTGCATTCGACGCGCCCA
>CAZYHO010000068.1:0-4081 GCA_964647495.1 uncultured Akkermansia sp.
GGGAATTTCCCGTTGATGAGCACGAACGCATCGCCGCGGGTGAGCATGAGTTTTCCCTGCTTGATCTCGATGGCGGTGATGCCCGCGGCGGCGGCGGCGAGTTTGAGTCGGGCGACGCGGAGGAGTGTTTCCGCCGGTGGCGGGACAGGGCCGAAGCGGTCGCGCCAGGCGCCGCGCAGGGTGTCGAGCGCTTCGGCGCCCGCGAGTTCGGCGACTTCCTTGTAAGCGGCGATCCGCAGACGGGCATCGGGAAGATACCTTTCCGGAATGAAACACGGAGCGTGCCCGAGATCGGCGCGGTTCGGGAGCCATTCGGCCGGGCTGGTGACCAGGAAGTCCGAGCGGAAACCGACGGGGGAACGCATGGCGGGCGCGTCGCCTTTGACGCGGGCGACGGCGCGGCGGAGCAGGTTGCAGTAGAGTTCGAACCCGATGTTGAAGATGTGGCCGCTTTGCTGCGTGCCGAGCAGGTTGCCGGCGCCGCGGATCTCCAGGTCGCGCAGAGCGATCTTCAGGCCGGCGCCGAGCTGTGAGTACTGGCGAATGGCATTGACGCGTTTGCGGGCATCGCCGGTCGCGAGCAGGTCGCTTGGGAGAAGGAGGTAGGCGTGCGCCTGGTGGCCGGCGCGGCCGACGCGCCCCCGGAGCTGGTAGAGGTCCGCCAGTCCGAAGCGATCGGCGCGATCGATGACGATGGTGTTGGCGTTCGGGATGTCGATACCGCTTTCGATGATGGTGGTGCAGACGAAGACATCCGTCCGGCCTTCCACGAACCGCTGCATGGTGTCCTCTAGGTCTTCCTCCGCCATTTGTCCGTGGCCGATGTCCACGCGGGCGCCGGGGCAGAGTTCCCTGAGGCGCGAGGCCACTCGGTCGATGGTGGCGACGCGGTTGTGCAGGAAAAAGACCTGTCCGCCGCGCTTGAGTTCGCGCTCGACCGCATCGCGGATGATCCGCTCGTCGTACGCGCAGATATGCGTCTGCACCGGCACGCGGTTGGGCGGCGGCGTTTCGATGGTGCTCATGTCGCGCGCCCCCATGAGCGCCATGTACAGCGTGCGCGGGATCGGCGTCGCCGAAAGCGTCATCACGTCGACCAGCCGGAAAAGCTGCTTGAACTTCTCCTTGTGGGCGACGCCGAACCGCTGCTCCTCGTCCACCACGACCAGTCCGAGGTTCTTGTAGGCGACGTCCTTGCTGAGCAGGCGGTGGGTGCCGACAACGATGTCGACGCTCCCGTCGGCCAATCCGCGCACGGTCGCTGTCTGTTCCCGCTTTGTCCGCCAGCGGCACAGCAGATCGACGCGCAGCGGGTAATCGCTGAGCCGTTCGCGCAGCGTGCGCCAATGCTGCTCCGCGAGCACGGTGGTGGGCGCGAGGAAGACCGCCTGGCGCCCGCTCATGACGCATTTGAAGGCGGCCCGGATCGCGACCTCCGTCTTGCCGAACCCGACGTCTCCGCAGATCAGCCGGTCCATCGGGCGGCCGCTTTCCATGTCGTGCTTGGCATCGGCGATGGCGCGCAACTGATCCGGCGTCTCTTTGAAGACGAAGCTGTTTTCGAATTCCCACTGCCACTTGCCGTCCGGCTGGTGGGCGGGACGGCCGCGGGTTTCGCGTTCGGCCTGCACGGCGAGCAGGCGCGCGGCGTAATCGAAAATGCTCTTCTCGGCCTGACGCCGCGTCTTCGCCCACTTCTCGTCACCGAGCTTGCTCAGGTCTGGTTTCCGTTTGCCGGTGCCGACGTAGCGGCTGACGAGGTGGGCGTTTTCCAGGTTGACGTGGAGCCGCGCGCGGTCGGCAAATTCGAGCACCATCACCTCGTCCCCCGCGGCGCCCTGGGGCCGCAACAGACCGGAGAATCGAGCCACACCGTAGTCCTGGTGGACGACGAGTTCGCCCTCGTCGACTTCGCGAAAGTCGAGGATGCGGCGGCGGCCGAGTTCGCGGCGTTCGCGGGCAAAGAGGCGGCGGGCGCGCGTGTGCTGGTATCGGCCGAAAACTTCCGCGTCCGCGAGAATGGCCAGCCGCGCCGCGGGCAGCGTGAACCCGTGGTTGAGCTGGCCGAGTCGGCAGTCCAGATCGCCGGCCACTTCCGGAAGGATTTCACGGAACCTCTCGATCTCCCCCTCCGTGTGGAAAAACATCGCCACCTTCCATCCGGCCGCCTGCCAGTCCGCCACCTGGCGGCGAAACGACTCGCGGCGCGCTTCCTGCAGCACGAAATCGCCGGTCGAGTACACACCCAGCGGATGCGGCAGGGCGATCGGGCCGCTTTCGCCCGTCTCGGCGAAATCCGGCTCCGCCTTGGCGAAATCCGGCTCCGCCCTGGCCGCCGCCCCGGTGTTCGCCGCCTCGCCTTCCGTAATGACGAAACGCGCGGCCTGTACATCCTCCACGCCAAGTGCCATCACCACGTCCCTGGCCTCGATCAGCGAGCGCAATTTCGCGAACCGGCGCTCCTCGCCGGGCCGCATCAGGAGGATCGTCGTCTCCGTGTGGCGTGCGACGCTTGTCTGCTCGTTCACGTCGAACGTGCGGATCGATTCGATCTCGCGGTCAAAGAACTCCACGCGCACCGGAGCGGCGGCCTGCCACGCGAACACATCGAGCAACCCGCCCCGGATGGCGAACTGCCCGCGTTCGGCGACCACCGGCACCCGCTCATAGCCGGCGTCTTCCAGCCTCTCCGCCATCTCCTCCAGCTTGTGGGTTTCGCCGACGCGCAACCGGAGTTCCCGGGCTTTCAGGTCGGCCGTCAGCGGCACATCCTCGTCCAGGCTGGCGGCCACCAGCACGACCACCGGAGGCCCGGCGCGGTCCGCCGGATCGGGCGCGGCCAACTGGTGGAGGATCGCGAGCCTTTCCGACACCATTTCCGGATCCGGCAACAGATCGTCCACCGCTGTCGCCGCGTCCATCTGCGGGAAAAACAGCAGCCGCTCAGGATCCAGCCATGTCGCCAGATCGTTGAAGATATTCTCCTGGGCGCGCAAATCCGGCGCCACCACCCAGGTCCGCGCCGGTGGCCGCCGCGCCGCCGTCAACAATGCGGCCGCCACAAACGCCTGCGCCACTGCCGCCACCTCGCTCAATCGCCTCGGCCTCCCCTCCTCTGCCCTCTCCTCCGCCCCGCCGCCAAAGAGTTCCGGGCACGACGCCACCGCCCACGCCAGCAAGTCCGCGCAGGCATCGCTCGAGGGTGAAGATGGGGTCGCCGGCGTTCCGGCGCGCTCACTCATGAGGCAGCCACATGGTATTCGTCATTGGTCATTCGTCATTCGTCATTGGCCACTGCACCGCTCACCGCTCACTGATCACTGACCTCCGACCTCCGACCTCTGCTTGCTGCTTGCTGACCACTGCTCCTGTTCCCCGCGTTTCCGCTCCCGCTTCGCCCAATTCCGCGTACCCTCTACCCGATGATCTTGCCGGATCCTGCCATCGACCTCGCCAGCGATCAGTATTTCATGTCGCAGGCGATGCGGCAGGCCGTGCGGGCATTCGATGCCGACGAAGTCCCTGTGGGCGCGGTCATCGTGCGCGAGGGATCCGTGCTCGCCCGCTCGTACAACCAGGTCGAACTCCTCAGCGACGCCACGGCTCACGCCGAAATGCTGGCCCTTTCGCAGGCATTCGCCGCCGTCGGCGATTGGCGGCTCACCGACTGCGACCTCTACGTCACCAAAGAACCGTGCCCGATGTGCGCGGGCGCCATCGTCCACTCCCGCATCCGCCGCGTCATCTTCGGCTGCCGCGACCCCAAAGCGGGCGCCGCCGGCGGATTGCTCAACCTCCTCCAGCACCCGGCCCTCAACCACCGCTGCGAACTGACCTCCGAGGTCATGGCCCAGGAATCGCTCAGCCTCCTCCGCCAGTTCTTCCGGCTCAAACGCCTCGATCCGTGACCGCCCCCCGCCCCTCTCCCGCATCCGCGCCTATCCCTGCCCCTTTCTTCTTGCCCCTTGCCCTGCGCCTTCATGTATGGACATTATACTTACAAATCTGTTTGCTTTCTTTAGTATATTCCCCTAGCCTTCCCTTACTTGCTGGAAAAAATCCGCATCTCGTCGAAACAACC
>CAZYHO010000068.1:4181-14364 GCA_964647495.1 uncultured Akkermansia sp.
CAAGTATCCGTTCCCGGAGGGATTTTCCGGGGGAGAAGTGACGCCCTTGCGCACCGATGACGTGCTGACGCGCATCCTCATGGCCGAGGACATTCAGGCCAATCCGCGGCGCATCAAGTACTTGCCGGAACTCAGGCAGGTGCAGGAGGGCGGCGGCTACGGCCTGTTGCAGTCCGGGGAAATGTTGAGCGTCGTCGACCCGTGGGGCGAGGCATTCTACGTGCTGATGGACGCCGACTACGACGGCAGCATCGAAAATCCGAACACCACCTCCACCAATACCAGGATCTATCAAGGCGTGCTCATCTTCTCCGCCGGCGAGGACAGAATGCCTGATACCTGGGAGGACAACATCACCTCCTGGGACAGTGGCAGGACAAACTCCAACCAGCAACAGCGGCCGTCCTACTAGTGCTGCCCGATGGCCCGCGCTGCCGCCCGCCCATTGCCTCCACGCCCGGTCGCCGTGCTCCCGCGCTGGGCGGTCGCTTCAGTAGTTCTCGCCGCTCTGGTGGCCGCCGCCGCGGCATTTCTGCGCCAGGTCGACCGAAGCAATCAGAAGATCCAGGCCGAACACAGACTCACCGTCGATCCGGTGCTCGGGGCCTGGCTGGCTGACATGCGGGAGGAAATCGCGGCCTTCGACAAAACCGCAGGCGCCGCCTCCTCCCGGAGTGGGGAGCGCTTCGCCGAGGCGGTCTGGCTCGGGCGCGTGCGCACCGTCGATTTCACGACGCGGCAAGGCGAGGGGCCGCGGCTCAGCGAAGTGCTGCTGGACCCGGCGCATTTGATCGCAGGGAGGCGCAGCCCGCTCGATCCGCGGCGTGACGGCGGTGTGCGGATCAGCGTCCTGGACCACCGCTGGCCCAGGGGCGAACCGCGCGAGGGCGAGTCCTGGGTCTTCGCCGTCTCGCGCATCAACAAGGGGAACAACGTCACCTATGCCGCTTTTCCCGCCCCATAATCCTGTCGAGACCGGGCCTTGCGCCGCCTCGCCCCGCGTCTAAGGGTCTTGCCGATGAACGTCTGGTGGATGCAGGAAGCCGGCATTGGAGCATGGTTCGCCCTCCTGGGAGCCCTCTTCATTGGTCATGCGTTTGCCGACTACGCGTTGCAGACCGATTTCATGGCGCGCGCCAAGAACCGGCATTGGGCCGAGACGTGGACCACCGGTCCGCCGGACTTCCCCCCGGGCACACTCTGGCTCTTCGTCCTCAGCGCTCACTCGGCCATCCATTCCGGCGTCGTCTGGATCATCACCGGTTGCGGCTGGCTCGCGCTCGCGGAATTCATCCTTCATTGGCTGATCGACTGGTCCCGCATGGAAGGGAAATTCGGCTTCCGCACCGACCAGTTCGCCCACCTCGGCTGCAAAGCGGCCTACGTCGCCGCTCTGGGCTTGTGCTGAAACGCCGCGCCACACCCCTGCCCGGGCGCGCACCGGATGCCTCGCCGCACAAGGCCCCTCGGGGCCCAGACCCCTCGCGCGCCGGACCTCGCTCCCTCACCGGCTCTCTCCGGAAAAGCGCAATCGCAGAAACTCCTGCCGCCCGATCTCCACAGGCACCAGGCTGCGGTAGACATACGTCGCCGTGCCATCACCGCGCGGCTGCGCACTGACGAGGACGAGCGAGACCGTCGATTCGCTCCACGATTCCAGTGTGCCCGAGGTTTCGGGGACGACCACCACATCGTCGCTGCCGAGGCGCCGTGAAATCGTCAGCGTCAAATAATGCGCGTTGTTCTCGCTTTCGATGGCCACTGACACCGGCGCCACCGAGGCCGCGTCTGTCGGCGCCGAGCCGAGCGCGTATTCGGCGAAATTCGCCAGCCCGTCGCCGTCCGCATCCGCCTCCGGATCCAGGCCGCCGTAGGGCGCCGCCCACTCGGCATACGTCAGGCTGTCGCTCCGTCCCGGCGCGCCGTGGCGCAGAGCGCTGAGCCGCCAGTGAGCGGCGTCTCCGTGATCGGGGCGCGCGGCGGGGTTGATGAGCACAAGCCCGTGACCCGTGCCGTCGGCGCCATCGGGCCAGGGCGAAGTGTCGTCGTACACGAAATCGCGGATCGCGGTGCCCGCCCCGAAGCTCACCTTGACCTGCTCACCGGCATTGTTGAGCGACTGCCCGGCCTCCCAGGCGCCGGCTACTGCGGCATCCGGAAATGCCTCGCCATACCGCGCCGCCCACGCCGCCTGGTTCTTCACCACCACCACCCGCGCTCCAGGCGCCAGGCTGGTCACGGCGCTCCCTGCAAAGTCGAAGTCCACTCCCTTGGTGAGGCGCACCGGTGTCATGTCCAGCGTCACGCTGCCGACGTTCATCAGCTCGATCCATTCGTATTCCCCGGCGTCCGGAGCGACGGCGGCCTCGGCGGGATCGGGAGGCGCCGGGTGGTACATGATTTGCGACACGACCAGCGAGTCGAGATACACATTGATGTCGGGCTCGGTCGCCACGAACTGCGCCGGTTCGCTCCAGTGGCTCCAGCGGCCGGTATCGTCCTTGTGCCGCACGCGGACCCGGTACGTGCCGCCCGGACGCGCGCTGACCGCCGGCAGCGTGATCGTTTCCTCGAACGACACGATCTCGGGCGATTCCCAGGAAGCCTGCACCTCATACAAACGCGGCGTCACACGGTCGAAGCGATCGTAACCGTCCGCCGCGGGATCGGTGACCTCGGCGATGCGCCACTGCAGCGCGGCGAAGGTGGCGTCGTTCTTGCCGGAAAACGGGCTGGTGGTGAAGGTGAGCGCGTTCGTCGGTATCGGGCCATCGCCGGCGCGGCTGACGACCGGCCTGTCCGGCACGCGCGATTGCTCGGCGGGTGTGATCAACTGCGACGTTATCACGTTGCGGCGCGTGGTGATGTAATTCTTCATTTTCACCATCATGCCGGCGAACGTGCGCGCCTCGTTCTGCGGCGTCGCCGGGTCGTTGACCGCGCTCTGGTAGAAGCGCCCGTGGCCGCCCTTGCCGGAATTCACGAAGCCGGAAACCAGAATCGGATTGTAATCCCACATCGCGCGGTCCGCGTCCACAAACGACGGCTGGCCGGGCTGGTAAATGCGGGCGGCCATTTCATCGATGAGCATGCCGGTCTGCTCCTGGGTGAACAGCAGGTCGAGCAGCTCGCGCGCGCGATTGCGCAGCTCCATCTTCAATGGCGCGATCCCGCCGCTGCCGGCGCTCGACCCGAAGATGCGGCTGAAGAACGGCTCGGTCGAGTCGCCGATGCCGTCGATCCCCGCGCCGCCGCCGTACATGTTGTCGGACCAGGTCAAATCCAGATCCCATGGCAATTGTTGCCACTTCGCCGTGTCCGGGTCGTGAAAATAGAAATAGTTTTTTCCGTCGCCGATGTCGTAGTGGTGGATGGCGTCGACGACGAAGCGGTAATTGTAATAGGCCGGAAGGTCCGCATTCTGCCGCCACCAATCCTCGGTCGCCGTGTATCTTTGGAAGGCGGAGAGATCGCTCTTGTTCTTCGGAAGCGTCGGCCCCTGGTTGTTCAGTTCGCCGGTGCCGCCCTCCATTTTGTAGAGGTTGCCGTCGGGCAGGCCGTGTTCGTCGAGGAACTGGCCGTCGAGTTGCTCGACCGCCAGGTACAGCCCCTGGAAATCGTCGTCGAACTGGTTGTCCGGCAGACCGGCCTCGTCCGGACGCGAGACGATGCGGAAGTGGACGAAGTGCGTGTGGCTGGCCGGCAGCCCGGCGAGCTGAAAGAGCCGGAATCCGACGCTTTCGAAAAGCCCTTGCTCGCCGCGGTGCATGTAATCCCCCTGCTGGATGCACGCCGAGAAATTCAGTTTACGCCAGGCCTGGTCGTACACGCGCCCGTAGTTGTCCAGGGCGTCGAAGTCGTGGCCTTTGTTGAAATCGAACTTCCACATGTTTTTTCCCATGGCGAACCGCCAGACGCCGCCGCGGGCGCGGAACCGGATGTGATCGTAAACGCGGCCGTTGTAGCAGAGCGCTCCTTTCCAGTTGTACAGGCTGTGGCCATACTGGCCTCCGGCCGGGTTCTGCACAGTGCCGTTGCCGCGAGGCACGGGCACCTGCTGGGCGCTGGCATGTTCGGCCACCGTGGTCACCAGGTGATACACCGGAACCGAAGTCAGAAGCGCGCTGGGGTAAGTGGCCTCGGTCGCCGTGGGTGTGGCTTTGGCCGTGTAGGCCGGCACGGCGTCGTACACGAAGTAGGCGAAATTCGGCTGCGGATCGTCGCTGTACGGCGCCCTCACCGTGGCCCCGGCCGAATCCGTGGCGGTGATCCGGTAGCGCACAAGCCGGCGATGCTGCTGCACACTGCCGGGCACCAGGGCCGAGAAGACCGCATCCCCCGCCGCCTGGTCGCCCTCGGCGCCGTCGTCGCGCATGGGGATGGTCGTCCACGAGGCCGCCGCCTCATACCGCGGATTGCTCAGCGTGATGTAATCGCCCGGTTCGACCACTTGATAACTCAGATCCACGCCCGCCACGCCTTCGGGATCGGTGATACGGGCGGTGATGCGGACGGCCTGGCCGCTGGCCGGCCATTCGGCGGGCACGCCGGACGCCACCGCGGCGTGCCGGACCTGCCGGACAGCCGGCGGCGCATTCGCCGAAAACACCGAGTTCATGCGGCCCGGCGTCGGCCCGGCCCCCACCGAGCCGCCGCCCGTCGCCAGTTCCGCGTCGATGTAGAAATCCGAACTGCCATTCAAACTCGAATTGAGCGCGTGAATGGTGAGCACATTGGCGCCCTGCTGAAGGATGGCGTTCGGCGCCGCGATGACGACCTCGTCCGGCGGCTGCGCGATCGCTTCGTGATCGCGACCGGCCACACCGTCGAACGCCACAAACTCGCCGTTCGACGGGCCGAACCGCGCGATTTCCACGCCGTTGAGCCACGCGATGAACCCGTCGTCATTGAGGACACTCAGCCGCAGCGGACCCGGAACCGTCCCCGTAAATTCAAATGTATGCCGCAGGTAAATGCCGGAATAATTGCCGCGCATGTCCGCCAGCTCGGTATCGACCGCCTCGCCATAACCGAATGGCGCCCCGCCCTCGCTCGTGAGCCAGGTCTCGTCATCCGCCACAAACTCCGGAAACCGCCACGCCGCGTGATCCGGCGCCGAGGCCTCGCTCAGCGCCTTGCGGTATTTCCACCCGGCGCTGCCCAGCGGGACGTAGGTCACCGGCGCCTGGACGGTCGCCTGGCCGTTCGATCCGCGCCAGTGGCCGCCCAGGTCGTTGTCGAGCCCGGGGTTGATCAGTTCGATCGAGTAATTCGGCGGGTCACCCACCGTCGGCCAGGGAAACCCCAGACCGTAGTCGACCTCGTCCACCTTCTCGCCGCCGGCCGTGCGCAACACGATGAGTTCTCCGCCATTTTTCAAGCGGTTGTAGACGGGCGGCGTCACGCCCGCATTCCAGCTCAACACCGAGCCCGCGCTCAGCCCGAACCTCGCCTGAATCACCGCCGGATTCTCCGCCACCACCAGATAATCGCCCGCCGCCACAACCGTGCCGGACGGAAAAACATAGGGCACTCCGTCGTCGAAATACCACCCGCTCACATCCACGGAATCCGTGCCCGGATTGTACAGCTCGATGAATTCGCTGTACACCGTGGGATCGTCCTCATTGTAGTGAATCTCGTTGATCACCAATGATTGGGAGGCCGCGAAAAACGCGGGCCAAAGCAGGGCCGGAAACAGGCACGAAACAATTGGACGGCACATGAACAGTCGGGGGATCGGGAAATGCGGCAAGCCGCCCCGCTGGTGTCACCCCCAGGAGCCGGCCCTTCCATTGTATCGCAATTCCGGACGATTTTGTCACTATTCTCGCGATCCCCGCCCGATCCCGATCATTAGCAAGCTTGAAAGGCTGTGGTTTCCCGCGGAGCGTCGCCCCTGGGAGCGCCGCAGTCGCCTGCGGCCTCGTGCGTATCGGCATGGGTGCAAGGCTCTTATGCGGTGCCAAGAAAGTTGGGGCACTCTGTTCCTGGATCGGCTCCGCGGCAGGGCCGGCGAGCCGCAGGCGACTGCGGCGCTCCCAGGCAGGCTGCGCCGACCACCATCCGCTTCCCATTTCCGCGACAAAACAACACCCTCAGAATTGAACCCGCAGGATGAAAAGTGTCAGTGGCCCTTTTCACCTTTTGTTCACCTTCCTCCCCATTTGCTAATGATCGGGGCGCCCGATCCCGATCACGCCCCATGCTCATCGAAGCCCTCCTGTTCAAAAATTCATTTGTCCCGCCCTCCGCCCTCTGATTCCTGCCCCGTACACCATGCCCCATGCCCCATGCCCCATGCCCCATGAACCACGAACCATGAACCACGAACCATGAACCACGAACCATGAACCACGAACCATCAACCATGAACCATGCACCATGAACCATGCACCATGCACCGCGTACCCCTCACCCCCATCGATCCGGATCGAGCGGCCTGAGGTCGAATCCCGGCGACTCGTCATCGGCCAGCCGTCCCACGATGTCACCGGTGGCGGGCGCCAGGCTGAGTCCCATCATGGCGTGGGCGGTGGCGATGATGAGGTTTGGCGCCGCGGCGGTGCGTCCGAGGTACGGCAGGCCATCCGGCGAGCACGGCCGCAAGCCGTGCCAGAACGCGTGACCGGACAGATCGGCATCCGCGAATGCCGGAAAGTATGACGGGATGGCCTTGAGAATGCCGGCCACGCGGCGCGGGCGCGGCGGGCTGTCTTTCGCGGTGATTTCCATGGTGCCGCCGAACCGCAGCGCCCGGCCCATCGGCGTGACGGCGACACGCGCCTCGGTGAGAATCGAGCACAACGCGGGCAATTGCACGGGATCCGGCACGGTCACGCTGTACCCGCGACCGGCCTGCATCGGGAGACGCAGCCGCACGCCGCGCGCCAGATCATCGGACCAGGCGCCGCCGCACAGGACGAACTCGTCTCCCTCCACCTCGCCGGCATCGGTCGTGACCGCGGCGAGTCGCGCGCCGTGCCGCCGCCAGCCGGTCGCCCGCGCATTCCAGCGAAACCCGGCGCCGCGCGCGCGCAGGTCCGCCTCCAGCGACGCCACGAACCGGCCGGGATCGAGGTGGCAGTCGAGAGGAAAGTACACGCCGCCGGCCACATCCATCGTCACGCCGGGGTCCAGCGCGGCCAACGCGGCCGGACCGACGACCTCCGCCGGCACGCCGAGCGCGCGCGCCCGGGTGGCGGTGGCGGCTTCCTCCTCGAGCCCTTTTCCGGTGCGACACAGCATCAGCAGACCTCCGCGGACCAGCCCGAAGTCCCTGGTGGACGCCCACTCCACGAAGCGCGCGCGGCTGGCCAGATGCATGTCGCGCAGGAGCGGGGCGCACCGCTCGACGTGGCCGCGGGTCGCGCTCGCCATGAACCGGAGCGCCCACGAAACCAGCCCCCAATCAGGCCGCGGCTGTATATAAAATGGCGATTCCGCATTCCACATCCACTTGAGCCCGAGTGCCACCATGCCCGGCGCCGCGAGAGGGATGAAATGGCTCGGCACGACCATGCCGGCGTTCCCCAGCGACGCCCCGCGCCGCCCAGGCTCCGCCTCGATCACCGTCACCCGATGCCCCCGCGCCGCGCATGCCACCGCCGCGCTCAGGCCGATCACGCCGCCGCCGATGATGACAACCCGTTTCGCCATGCGTGCGTCACCTCATGCCGGTTTCGCCGCGCCGTCGCCCAATCCCCAGGCAAACGGATCGTCCGCCTCCTGAAGCAGACGGCTTTCCGCCACGATGTACGCCCGCCCGGCAATCCGCGGACGAATCGTCCCCCGCTCACGATCCACCCACTCGTAGCGCGCGTGAAAACTCGTCCCTAAAATACCCTCCTGCCGCCACAGCGCCCCTTCCTCGAGCGCGCCGTCCGCCGCCAGACACGCCAGTTTCGCGCTCGTCCCGGTGCCGCACGGGCTCCGGTCGTACTCGCCGCCCGGACACAATACGAAATTCCGGCTGTCGTTCGCCGGATCCACCGGCGGCCCGAAGAACTCGATGTGATCGACCTGCGGATACCCGTCCGCATTCACCTCGCGCCGGATCGCCGCAGCCTGCTCGGCCAGCCGCCCGGCCTTGGCCAGCTCCAGCGGGCCGGCAGCACCTTTCACCAGAAAAAACCAGTTCCCTCCCCAGGCCACGTCCCCGCGCACCACACCGCGGCCGGGCACCTCCACCACCACGTCCTTCGCGGCGCGCCACGAGTCCACATTCGTCAGCTCGACTTCACCCCCGGCGCCCGCCACCGCCTCGACGACACCCACCGGCGTCTCCACCCGGCATCGCCCGCCCTCCAGGCCTTCCAGGCGCCCCAAGTGGCGCAGCGTGGCGATCACCCCGATCATCCCGTGCCCGCACATGCGCAGATAGCCGGTATTGTTGAAGAAAATCACGCCGGTCAGGCAGTCGGGCCGCGAACTCGGGCACAGCAGCGCGCCGACCAGCACGTCGTGCCCCCTCGGCTCGTTGATCACCGCCCGGCGGTACGCATCGTGCGACAGCCGCAGCACATCCAACTGGCTCTCGACCGTGCCGCCGCCGAGATCCGGAAACCCGCCAACCACCGTGCGCGTCGGCTCACCCTCGGTGTGCGAATCGATGACCTCGATGGAGCGGATGACGGACATGGCGCGTGGATGCTTGGAAAGCTGGCTCTCAAGTTTCAGACGGCCGGCCGCCGACTCAGCGCGCCTCGGATGATCGCGAGCACCTGCTCGCGCTCGGCCCCGGCGATCGGCAGCCTCGGCTCGCGCACCCACTCCGCGCCCAGCCCCGTTTCCTGAAGCAGCAGCTTGATGTACTGCACAAAATGGATGTGCGTGTCCAGCTTCATCAACGGCTGCGCCCACCGGTACAGCGTGCGCGCCTCGTCCCACTTCCCTTCGCGCGTCAGCTCCCACAACTTCTGGTTTTCCCGCGGAAACGCGATCCCGCTCCCCGCCACCCAGCCGTCGATCCCGAGGATCGCGCTTTCCAGCATCAGGTCGTCAACTCCCGTAAAAACCTGGTAACGATCGCCCACGGCGTTGCGGATCTCGGTGATGCGCCGCGGATTGCCGCTGCTCTCCTTGATCGCCACCAGATTCGCGATGTCCGCCAGCTCGCCGAACATCTCCGGTGTCACGTCGGCCGTGTAGCCGACCGGGTTGTTGTAAAGCATCCACGGAAGCGGCGTGGCCGCCGCCAGCGTGCGAAACCAATGCCCCAGCTCCCGCCCGTCCGCCTTGTACACCATCGGCGGCATCACCATGAACCCCGCCACCCCGAGATCCGCGCACTCGCGCATGTACGCCGCCGCCGCCCGCGTGCTCGTCTCCGCCACGCCGCTCAGCACCGGCACCCGTCCCCCCGCCACTTCCAGCGCGCACCGCACCACCGCGCGCTTCTCCTCCGGCTCCATCGTCTGGTTTTCGCCCAGCGATCCACACATGACCAGACCCGCCACCCCGGATCCGATCAGCACCTCGCAGTGCCGCCCGGTCGCCTCCAGATCCAGCGCCTGGTCGCGGCGAAACTGCGTCGTCACCGCCGGAAACACCCCGGCCCAGCCGCGCGCACTCCCCGGCGAATCACTTGTTTTTTCCCTGGACATGGCCGCGCAGGTTTCGGCGATTCCCACGCTTCGCAAGTAGAATGATCTTATGCCTCACAACCTCTCATCTTCCGCATCCAGACGCACACGGTCCAGCAGGCGCCGTCTTGTTCACCCCACGCAGCCCCGTCATCACCACGCTCCGCGCGGACAATCGAAAGGCGGACGATACATGCACACAAGGCGTTCGCGTTTCCGTCGCGGGCGATCACCGAGAATCGGCAGTCCCCCCTGGCCTCAGACTCGGGAGCCGCTGGCGTGCCCGGAGGTACCCGCCCCACCCACGTGCCTGCTTCCATGTGTTTTTTGAAAAGCGCGAAACGCACATGCCCGCTTCAGAACTCAGACATGAAAGCGAAGCTTCGAGGTGGGACGCGAGCCTCCGGGCGCGTCAGCGGCTGGCGCGTCCTGGGGGCGGTCAGTTGCCGATTCTCCCGAGGCGCCCGAGCAGGAGGCGAACGATTTGTGCGGAGGAGGACGGCTGCGGAGCGGTGTGCGGAACATCGTTTCGCACACGGAAGGCCGAACCCCATAGCAATAGTGGCCGATTCCGATATTCGAGTCGGTGTCCCGGATTC
>CAZYHO010000069.1:0-14310 GCA_964647495.1 uncultured Akkermansia sp.
TTGATGAGGCTGGCGAGTTCGGCGGGTTGAAGCGGACTGGCGAGGCCCGGGGTCATGCTGGAAACGGCCTCCTCGGTGCGGCGCGCGGCGATGGCATCGGTTTTGATGACATGGGTGATGGCGGCCATGTTGCGGAGCACGACTTCGTCCGCGCTTTCGCGGATCACGAAACCGGCGAAGGTTTCGCCATCCTTGGTCTCGATGACATTCGTGGGGAACCCCTGCGCGATGGTGGCGCCCGGATTGAGCAGACTCATGAGCAACTCGGCGGGCTGGTAGCGTTTCGCGATGTCGTGAAGGTTCGGTCCTTTGGGCGCGGCGTCCTTTTCGACTCCATGGCAGGCGGCGCATCCGCGGCTCGTGAAGAGTTTTTCGCCGGCGGCGGCATCCGCCTGGCCCGCCGCGAGCGCGGCCAGGGTGCGTTCGATGGCGGCCTGCGGCTCGAGCAGCCCGACCGCTCCCGGTTTCAGTTCGCCGGCGCCGGTGAGCGCCGCCGCCAGCAACTCGGCATCGCGCGCCCACTGTGGATCCACACTCTCATTCATTTCCGGCGCCGCGCCGGCCGGTAGATCCTTCCACTCGACCCGATGGCGCTGGAGTTGCGCCACGACCACCTTGACCTCGTCGGGCGGCGCCTTGGCGAGCGCGGCGCGCACCGCAGCCTCGATGCGTTCGCTTTCCGGCCAGGTAGCCCGTTTATAGTAGGGCCCGGTCGTGTCCGGCCGTGTGCCCCACGATGCGCCATCCCAATCGGCCTCGCGATGGTAAAGCCGGACAAGCGCCGTGAACAGCCCGCGCCGCAACCCGGCGTCATCCGTGGATTCCAGGCGTGCGATCAGTCCGGTCACCACTTCGGGCATGTGAAGCTGCCGCAATACACGCAGCGCGGCGGCACGCGTTCCGGGATCACTCGACGCGTCGAGCGCCGCAAAGCCAGCATCGTGCGCCTGCAGGCGGACGAGCGCCCGGCTGGCGATGTGCGGCAGCGAGCGGCGCCAGTCGGTGGCCTCCCCCTCGCCGCCCATGGCGGCTGTGCCGGCCAGCGCGGGCGGCAGCGAGTCCACATAGATCTGGAACTGCACGCTGCCGGCCCTGCGGTTTTGCCGGACGCTGGAATCATCGAGCGCCGCCTGCGTGGAAAATCCCGTCCATTCGTGGCCTTCGGGAAACTCGTACGTGATCACGCTCACCGCGTGCGTCCCGATCCCCCAGCCGACCGCCCGGCCGTCGACAGTCAGCGGCTGGCCGATGGCATTCAGGCCGACGCGCACCTCGCTCCAGCCGGCGGTGGCGCGGGTCCAGGGCAGATCGGTCAACCGCTTGTCGCCGGCCGGCCCCTGCAGTACCGGTTCGACCCAGTCGGCGTGATCGACACCGTTGCCATTGCCGCCGTCGGTGACCACGAGAAACAACGTGCGGGCGCCCGTGATATCGCACTCGAGCCGGTGCAGCCGCGTGGACGATCTGCCTCTGACGACCGGCGTCGACGCGCGCGGTTCGACGGCGGCCACCGCTTCGTCCTCGACCGATGGCGCCTGGGCGGCCAGCGCGAGGATGACCGGAGCGGCTTCGGCACGGCCGAGTCGCGACAACGCGATGACCGCCTGCGTCTTGACGTGGTCGTTCGCGTCATCGAGCGCCGCGATCAGGCGCGGCACCACCACCTCCGGCGCCTCGGCCGGACGGTCGCCGATCAGCCGGATCGCCATCTCCTTCAGCTTCGGATCCTCCGCACCGTAACCGGCGAGCAAACCGGACGCCGCCGGCCCCATCACCTGTTTGAGAGTCGCCAGCACCGCGAGGCGGCCCGCGGGCGGCGTGGCATCGCTTCGCAGCAAATCGTGCATGATTTGCACGGCCGCCGCGGCCTCGGATGGCTGGCGCAGCACTGCCCGCTGCGCGGCCAGCCGGTGGCTGTGGCTCTTCGACGCCAGTTGCCGCGCCGCCTCGACCGCGTTCAGCCGGCGGACAGGCGCGGGCGCCGGGCCGGCGGCGCGCTGGGCCTCAGGCGCGCGCACGAGCGCGATGTACCCGACGTTCTCGCCTTTGTACGTGTACTCGCCTCCCTTCCAACTGGCGATGTAGATATTGCCGGCGGCATCGGCCTGCATGGTGGTCGGGCGTTCGATCTCGCAGAACACCTCCTGGCCCACATCGAACCAGGCCCCCTTCTCCCCTCTCAACGGATGATAATACACCGCGTTGCGACCCCAATCGACCGTGTACAGCATGTCGCCGAACGGCGCGGAAACAGCCGGCTCGTGGATGTACGCCGCTCCCGTGCCGGAACCGCCGCCGTACACACCGAGCGAGGGCATCGTCTCGTCGGCGAAGTTTTTGAAGAGCCGCGGATAGCCGAACTCGGCGCCTTGAAAAATCGCGTGCACCCGGATGTCCCAGCCGCCGCCGTCATTCGTGTTGTCGCGCGCGAACACGTTGAGCCACGGATCGACCGCCACCTCGTAGATGTTTCGCGTGCCCGTGGCGAAAACCTCGAGGTCCGTCCCGTCCGGCCTCACGCGCACGACGCCGCCCGCGTGAAGCCGAAGCGTGCGCCCGTCCGTCCCCCTCGCCTCCATGAACCCGAAGTCCCCGATCGCCAGATACAGCCAGCCGTCGATGCCGAGCGTCACTCCATTGCTCGTGTGATCGGGCGGACGCTGGCTGAGGTCAAAGCCGATGCCGCTCACCAGTTCCTGCCGCTCGTCAGACACGCCATCGCCGTCGGAGTCGCGAAAGCGCGACAACGTCGGGGGATGCAGGCAGTACACCCATTCGCCGTCGTAGGCGAGGCCACGCGGACTGGTCACCTTCGCGAATTCCGTGCGCCGGTCGGCCTTGCCGTCGCCATCGTCATCCACCAGCCGCACGATGAATCCGCGGTCGGGTTTCGTGTCGAGCGACGCATTCTTGTCCACCGATACAAACAGCTCGCCCGCCTCCCCCGGGCACACAAAAGCCGGATAGTTGATCAGCGGCGGCGCAGCGAAAATCACCGCCTCGAATCCCTCAGGCAGTTTCCCCGGCAACGGAGTCTCAAAAGCCGCCACCATCGCCATCGGGAACACGACCGCCCCGCCCAGCCGCCCCCAGAACCGGACGGCACGGCCGCCCCCACGCAAATCACGCGTCTGCATCCCGGTTCCTGCCACTCCACCACCCGCGCGGCAACAGGATTTCGCGCAGGGGGTGCCCCCCCCGCAACCTCTCCCTCGACACTGCGCAAAACATGGCTTGGATGCGCTTCAGGAATGAGTTGATCCGGCCGGCCGGCCGGAAACTCGACGCACACCATGCCTGATATCAAGATCCCGACCGTCGGTGAGTCGATCTCGACCGCCGTCATCGCCGCCTGGCACAAGGCAGACGGAGCCACCGTCGCTCCCGGCGACCTGCTGCTCACTCTGGACACCGACAAGGTCTCGACCGACCTCCACGCCGAAACCGCGGGAGTGCTCAAGATCACCGTGCCCGCCGACACCGAAGTCGCCATCGGCTCGGTCGTCGGCAGCATCGCCGCGGCTGAATCCGCGCCCTCCTCCGCGCCGGCGCCATCCGCACCCGCGCCATCCGCCCCTCCGTCCACCACCGTCGATCCAACCGAAACATCGCCCGCCACAGAGCGCTCCACCGAGCCCGCGCCCGCGCCGCAGGCCGCAGGCGCGCAGCCCGCCGCCACACCCGCCACACCCGCCTTGCCTCCGGCCGAGACCGCGCCGCCGCGCCCGGACGCGGCGCCATCGACCACCGCGCCGGCGCCCTCCCGCTCGTCCACCGACCGCCGCACGACGCGCACCCGCCTTTCCCCGCTGCGCCGGAAAATCGCGACCCACCTCGTGTCCGCGCAGCAGACCGCGGCCATCCTCACCACCTTCAACGAGGCCGACATGTCCGCCGTCATCGAACTCCGCAAACAATTGCAGGACAGCTTCGTCGCCCGTCACGGCCTCAAACTCGGATTCATGTCGTTCTTCGTCAAAGCCGTCGTCGACGCGCTCAAGACAGTCCCCCAGCTCAACGCCCGCCTCGAAGGCGACGAACTCGTCCAGCAGCACTATTACGATATCGGTGTCGCCGTGGGCACCGACAAAGGGCTCGTTGTGCCGGTCGTCCGCAACTGCGACACCCGCAGCTTCGCCGAAATCGAACAGGCCATCGCCGATGCCGCCAAAAAAGCGCGCGACGGCAAACTGGTCATCGAAGACCTCCAGGGCGGCGTCTTCACCATCAGCAATGGCGGCATCTACGGCAGTCTCCTCAGCACCCCGATCCTCAACCCCCCGCAGTCAGGCATCCTCGGCATGCACACCATCCAGCAACGCCCCGTCGCCGTCGACGGCCACGTTGTCATCCGCCCCATGATGTACCTCGCTCTCAGCTACGACCACCGCGTCGTCGATGGCAAGGAAGCCGTCACCTTTCTCGTCCGCATCAAGGACTGCCTCGAAAACCCCGCACGCCTCCTCCTCGGCGCCTGACGAGACGGCCGGCGGAAGCGAAGTCCCGGCTCGCAACCGCAAATGAACCTCCACTCTCGCGAATAAAAGCATCCGGCTCGATACCGCTTATGCCACGCAAACTCCCGCCGCACATGGACGCCGATTCTCCGACCTGCCCCGCCCCCGCCGATTCCGACCTGCCGTTCGAAAAGGCGATCGACCGCATCGAGGCGCTGGTCGTCCGCATGGAGAACGACCGGCTGCCGTTGGACGAACTGATCCAGGCCTACGACGAAGGCACCCGCCTCCTCGACGTCTGCCGCCAGCGGCTCGACGACGCCCAGCGCCGCGTCGACCTCATCTCCCAGCGCCCCGACGGCACACTGGGGCTCACACCGTTCACCCCGGAGGAGACGCCGTAGACACGCGGGGCGGACATCGGATTCCGGATCTTTAATACCGGACATCGGCCTGCCCGCGCGGGACTTTGGACCGCCTGCAAGCGAGCGCCAGCCACAGGAACGCCAGAGCATTGGCGGCCGCGAAGGCGAGCCATGCGGCGCCGAGCCAGCGCCACGGCGTCAGGAGCAGGACAGCCGAAAATCCGGTCTGCATGCCGAAGAGCAGTTCTTCGGAAAGGCGGGTCAGGGACCACCTGCGAGGCACGCCTGGCAGGCGCTTGAGGAGATCGGCTGCCGTGCCGCAGGTGATCGGGACGAGATGCAGCAAGGCAAACCAGGCCGGCGGGGCGAGCAGGACCGCGGCCGCCATCGGCAGGAAATGCGCGAGCGGGATCCACACGGCCGCCAGCGCCAGCAGCCCGGTGAAACCGGCGAGCACGACGAGTTCGATCCAGTTCTGCGCCGAATCTTCGGCGCGCAATTGCTGGGGCGCCTCGAACGGCAGCAGAAGACCTCGCGCATTCAGCCAGCGCCCGAGATACGTGCGCGAGATCGGCTGCAAGGTCGGCCGCCAGCCGGTCTTCGTCGTGCGTTCGGGCCTCGACTGCGGCGACTGCGGCGACCGCGGCGGAAGTGGCGCGGCCTCGACAACCGGCCGCGCGACCCGCGAGGCATCGCTCGTTTCCGCCGGAAGCGTGGCGAATGCGTTCTCGAACATCAGCCATTGCCACCAATGGCGTTCGATCACGCCGGCCAGCGTGCCGGCCCACCACGCGGCCAGTTCCTCTCGCGCCGCCACTCGCTCCGCGCGGCTGCCGGCAGCGGGCGCCGCTTCACGCACCGGCAGAAACAGAATCCGGTACGACCGCCACCCGTCCCGCAGCGTGAAAATCGGGAGAACCGGCGCCGAGGCCACCTGCGCGAGCACCAGCGGACCGGACGGCAGCCGCCACAACCGCCCGCGCCACTCGACCTCGACCGCCCCCATGCCGTCCGCGACCCGGTCGCCCTGGATGGCCACCACTTCGCCCGCCGCCAGCGCCTGCGCCAGTTCCACGCCGAGAAACCCGCCGTCCAGATTGTATTGCACGCGATACGAATCGCCCGTGTGCGCCTGGCGCTGCGCCTCCATGTACTCCTGCAGATCGGCGCGCCGCTCGGGCCGCCGCACCGCATGCACGGTCCGGCCGAACTTGTCCGCGAAAAACGGACCGGCGACATCGTAATTTCCCATGTGGGCCGTCAAAAGCAGCACGCCTCCCCCGCGGCCGTTCACCTCGCGAAACAGGGGCTCCCCGTCGATCCGCCACGTCACATGCCGCTCCCCGCTCCGCGAACGCGCCGCATCCACGATCATCCACGCAAACTCCCGGAACACACGCCACGCCCCCAACAAGCGGCCGAACCACCCAGCCCCGGGCCGCAGCGTGCCGAGATTCTCCATGACCGCGCGCCGCTGGCGCCCCGCCATCCCAAGGAAAAACAACGTGTACCCCGCGATCAACAGCGGTTCGATGAAAAACGGACAGCGCCGCACCCCCCAGTCCAGAAACCGCATCCAGAACACCCCATACACGTCCAGCCGCCGCGCCCAGCCCGACCCAGGCGCGGTCTCGGAGCCATCGGAAGAAACGGCCGCGCCAGAAGACATCACTCCACCATAACCGATCCCCCCGAATTGCCAGCCGCGATGGACCCGCGCCCGCCTCCGCACGCGCCACTCTCAAAGATCCGTGCTGTCGTCGCGCTGCTGCAGCTTGATGGCCTGCTTCTTGATCATCTCCAGCTCGACGGTCAACTGATGCGCGGCCTTCAGCATCACAGCCTGCACCGCCTCATCCCCCAACGCCCGAACCGCCGGATGAATCTTCATCATTTCCAGGGAGATCGTCTGGCAACTCCCCTGGATCCGCTCGATGGCCTCCTCACGCGTCATGCCCCACCATCCCAACACCCCGCCAATGCGCAAGTCAGCGGTCACGCCCCCTTCAATGAACCTTCGAACAGACACTCGCCGACACCGCTCCCGTTTCGAACTCCTTCCACAAGACGTGAAATCCTCCCCTGGCGGCGCCCGGCAGCAGACAAAACGACCACTCCACGTGCTCCGTGAGCCCGCACCCCGCAGGAGGATCTCCGCCTGAATGTCGTTGTTGCCTTTCATCAAGGACGATTTACTGTCCGATCGGTCGGATCATCACACCATGCAAAAACGCGCCGCAGAATTCTTCGCTGGAATCGGCCTCATGCGAATGGGGCTGGACAATGAAGGCTGGACTACTGTCTGGGCAAATGACCTCGACGAAAAGAAATGGGAAATGTATCGGGCCAATTTTAACGAGGAAACTTGCGAATTCGTGCTTGATGATGTTCACAAAATCGATAGCAAGAACATTCCGGACATAGAGTTGGCCACCGCCTCATTCCCCTGCAACGATCTCTCCCTTGCCGGGGCGCGGCATGGGCTTGCCGGAACACATTCATCGGCATTTTGGGGGTTCATTGATGTCATCAAAGGCATGGGCAAACGCAGGCCGCCGTTGGTGCTGCTTGAGAATGTGGCGGGATTCTTGAGTTCCAATGACGGCAACGACTTTCGCGATGCTTTGATCGCGTTGAACGATTTAGGCTACGCCGTCGATGCCCTCATTATCGATGCAGTGAGATTTGTTCCTCAAAGCCGCCAACGGCTGTTTGTCGTTGGCAGCCGGGCCAAGCCGGATCGTTCCAAGGAAATAGCCGCGTCACTTCGGGAGACATCGCCCATGCTGCTCCAAAGCGATGTGCGCCCCCCGGCGCTCGCGGATTTCATCTTCATGACCCCTGAAATCGGCTGGTCGATTCGAGAACTCCCGCCATTGCCGCCTTCGACCATGCGCCTCGCTGACATTGTCGATGATGTGCCGCTCAATTCCGATTTGTGGTGGTCTCGCAGCCGCTGCGAATACCTCTTGAATCAGATGAGCGCCAGGCATCGAACAGAAGCCGACCGCATGATTGCCGGATTGGAATGGACCTATGGCACGGTATTTCGGCGTGTGCGGAATGGGCGATCCATGGGCGAGCTGCGCACTGATGGAATCGCTGGCTGCCTCCGCACGCCACGAGGCGGGAGCGGACGCCAGATCCTTTTCTGCGCAGGCCGGGGCCAGTATCGTGTGCGCTTGTTGACGCCACGGGAGTGCGCCAGCCTGATGGGAGCCAGTGGCTATGAGATCAATGTGCCGCTCAACCAGGCGCTGTTCGGCTTTGGGGATGCCGTATGCGTTCCCGTTGTTCAATGGATCGCGCGAAACTATTTGAATCCTGCGCTGGATGATCTGCGGAAAACGCCGCTTCCATTGCCGATGGCGCGGAAGATGGTTCGTTATTCATCTTCTCCCCGCAAGACTGCCAAGGCGAAAGCATGAGCGAATTGTTTCAACACTTGGAGTTACTTGCGTCGAAACAACGCAAATTCCTCAACAAAGGAGGCTTGTGCGTGGGCCTGGTGGTGACCAGGACGGCTCAGGAACGAGGTCTGCCGCTGGCGCCCGAGTCGCTGCGAACAGATGAGCGTGGTCAAGTCGCAGGCCTTGGTAAGGCGGCGGTGCAAAACATACTCGCCGCTTATGGCATAACCAAAGTTCTTGCCGAGGAAGGCGGAAGAACAAGCCGAGGAAGTTTGGGCTTGATGGAGGAATATGTCATGGCTCTCAACGCGCTCCACAAGAAGCAGAGAGAATTGGACCTTGCCTCCGTCATGAGTTGGTGGATTGAGAAAGTGCGCTTGCACTTCGCCAGCGAGGGACCAAAGTTTCATTATGACACAGGAAAATCTGTGGCGTCGATTCTCGCCGATCTGTTCAGACAAGCCGCGGATATTCAGAAGAATTCGGGAGGAGCGAATTTCGTCGGCGCCATGCTGCAACACTTGGTAGGCGCCAAATTAGACATGGTTCTAGGTGTGGGCGTTGCTGCGCATCACGGTTTCTCCGTCGCCGATCATTCCACAGAGCGGCAAGCCGATTTTGAGGTGGCAGGTGTCGCCATTCACGTCACCACACACCCGTCCGAGGCTCTGATTCGCAAGGCGGCAAATAACATTCAGTCCGGCCTCAAACCAGTGATCGTCACACTCGCTGATGGAGTGGATGGCGCTGCCTATCTGTTGAAAAGCACGGAGTGGGAAGATCGCGTTGATGTGATCGATGCCACGCAATTTCTTACAGCGAATGTTTACGAGCGCAGTTTCTTCAAAGCAGCCGAATGCAGGACAACGCTTGCCGCAATTCTCGCCCGTTACAATGAAATTGTCGCGGAATGCGAAACGGATCCCGTATTGAGCATCCGGTTTTGACAGCTCAGATTTTTTGAAAGGCGCGTCGCGACTCGTATTGGAAACTTGAGCGAGTGTTGCCAAACACGGAAAACCCGCCAGCCTTTTTGTCGCAGCAGGCGATTCACTTCCCGATCCCGTTGCTGGTTTCGCCGGATCTTCGCGAGCCAGTATGCGCGATTGGAGGCAGGTTTGCGGCAATGAGCCGGACATCCATGCCAAAAGCAGCCATCGACGAATACCGCCAGCTTTGCCTTGGGAAACACAAAATCAGGTTTCCCAGGCAATCGAACATTGCGGCGCCAGCCGGTGATTCTCGCCGCCCGCATGATTGCGATGAGGCGAAGTTCGGTGTCTTTGTTCGCGTGTCCTTTGATCGCCGCCATGACACGGCTGCGGTGTTCCGGAGTCAAGACATCGGCCATAACACAACGGCTACTGTTCGCAGACAGGACCGCAACACGAAAATCAGATCCTTTTCGCCGGCACACCCGGCGCTCCGCATCGCCGGACCGCGCCACACCGCGAGCCCTGGTGAATTGCGAGCAAACCGCCCGATCTCCCGTTGCCTGCTCCCGGCCTTGCCATGCGGCGATGCCGGCGCAGGGTCGCCTATGGCCAAACCCGCGCCGTCCGCGTCGCTCAACTGGAACTCGCGCCAGCTCACGCATGGCTGGCAGCGCGGCGTGCGCGCGTTCTACTGGGGGCTCGGCTGGAGCGAGGCCGATTTCGACAAGCCGCAGGTGGGCATCGGCGTGCCGTTGCTCGACGGCAACCTCTGCAATGTGCACGCCCACACGCTGGCTGAACACATCAAGGCGGGCTGCGCGGCCGCCGGCCTGATCGGCCTGCCGTTCGGCGTGCCCGCGGTGAGCGACAACCTGACCCAGGGCCAGGAAGGCGGAAACGCCTCGCTCGTTTCGCGCAACATCATCGCCTCGGGCGCGGAGATGGTCGTCAGCGCCCACGCCTACGACGCGCTCGTCGGGTTGCACCACTGCGACAAGAACGGCCCGGGCTTCGCCATGGCGCTCGCCAGGCTCAACTACCCGGGCCTGCTCGTCAGCGGCGGTTCGATCCTGCCGGGCTGCCACGATGGCCGGCCGGTCACGATTCTCGACGCCTACGATTCGCAGGCGAAAGCGGATCAGGGCGCGCTCAGTCCGGCGGAAAGCGAGGCGATCATCCGGGTCGCGTGTCCGGGACCGGGCGGATGCGGGATCGCCGCATCGTTCAACACGTGGGGCATCGCGATGGAAGCGATCGGCCTGATGCTGCCGGATTCATCGTCGATCCCGGCGGTCGATTCCGCCAAGCAGCACGAGGCCGCCCGCGTGGGCGCGGCGGTCCGGCGGCTGCTTGAACTCGGCGTGCGGCCCCGCGACGTGCTCACGCGCGCTGCCTTCGCCAACGCGATGACGGCGATCGCCGCGGCCGGCGGCTCGACCAACGGCGTGCTGCATTTGCTGGCCCTCGCGCGCGAAGCCGGCGTGCCGTTCTCGCTGCGCGACATCCAGGCGCTCTGCCGCCGCACGCCGGTGCTCGCCCAGTTCGCCCCGCGCGGCCACGGCACCATGGCCGACCTCCACCGGCTCGGCGGCACCTCCGCTTTCCTGCGCCTGCTGCTCGACGCCGGCCTGCTCGATGGCTCCTGCCTCACGGTCACCGGGCAGACGCTGGCTGAAAACTGCGCCGCCGTCGCCCGCGTCCAGGACGCCGCTTCGACCGAATCCGCAACCTCACCTCCCCTGCTCGCGCCCGCCGGCGCGCCATTCAAATCGTATGCCGACATCCAGATCTGCTTCGGCAATCTGGCGCCCGACGGCATCGTCTTCAAAAGCTCGAGCCTCGCCGAGTCGCGTTTCTCCGGCGCCGCGCTTTGCTTTTCCGATGCGCGCGCCGTTTCCGACGCGGCCGCCGCCGGGCTCATCAAGCCGGGCCATGTCGTCGTGCTGCGCGGCCTCGGCCCGGTGGCCAGCGGCATGCCGGAAGTCCTTGTCGCCACCGCGGCGCTGAGCACCCCGGCGCTCAAGGGCAAGGTGGCGCTGGTTTCGGACACGCGCGTTTCCGGCGTCAGCCACGGCTGCATCGGCATCCACTGCGCGCCCGAAGCCGCCGTGGGTGGGCCGATCGGCCGCGTCCAGGACGGCGATACCATCGCGTTCGATCTGCTCGCCGGCACGATCCACGCCGACGCCGACCTCGCGCAACGCCCGGCGTTTCCCGCGCCGCCCGTGCACGGCCGCGGGTATCTCGCCGATTTCGCCGCCACCGCCACGCAGGCCGACCAAGGCTGTGTCAGCCGCTGGGTGCTGGAGAACCGGCCGGCGGCGGACGGACCAGCACCGTCATGACGGCGGCCGCCACCAGAAAAACCGCCGCCCATGTGAACGAGGTGCGATAACCGGCCTCCACCGAAGCGAGCATCGGTCCGGTCAGCGGCCGCGCGAATTCCGAAAACCCCAGCGGCAGCGACAGCGCGGCAAGCAGCGGTCCGAGAAACCGGCCCAGACTCCCTGCCGAGGAATTCAATCCGAGCGCCCGGCCTTGTGTGTGGCCACCCGCCGTGCGCGAAATCAACCCGGTCAGCGTGGGCACGACCAAGCCGTTGCCGAGCGCCATCAGCGCCGTGACACCCAGAAACCCGGGCGTTCCGGACACGCGCGGCAGCAGCCACAGGCTGAGCGCCACCGTCAGCGCCCCGACAATGATGAGCGGCTTCTCGATCGGCCGCTTCATCAGCTTGCGCAATAACCCGCCCTGCACCAGCACGCCAAGCAACCCGATGTACGCAAAAGCAAAACTCATCTCCGCCCGGCTGTAGCCGAGGTGGTCGCCGCAAAAGAGCGAAAACAACAAGTGCACAAAGGCGAAACCCGTGGTGCTCAGCAGGCCGGCCAGCAGCAGCAGCGAAATCATGCCTCCGCGTCCGCCGGAAAACACCTCGCTCAGCGGCGCCCGCGCCGCCGGATGCAGCCGCCTCTCGGGACTCAATGTTTCCGGAAGGCGTGTGTGGATGATCCACGCGTTCACAAGCGCCAGCACCCCGGCAAAATAAAACGGCGCCGAATGATGCCACAGGCTCAACACCCCGCCCAGCGCCGGCCCCAGCATGAACCCCAGGCCGAACCCCGCCCCGATCAACCCCATGTATTTCGCCCGCTCCTCCGGCCGCGTGATGTCCGCGATGCAGGCCTGCGCCGCGGCCACATTGCCCCCGCTCGCCCCGTCGATAATCCGCCCGAGAAACAACATCCACGGCGCCACCGCCGACCCGGTCACGAAATAACCGACCGCCGCCCCCACCGTGCTCAACAACAATACCGGCCGCCGCCCGATCCGGTCGGACCACCGCCCCAGCAAGGGCGCCGTAAACAACTGCACCAGCGAAAACACACCGGTCAGCCAGCCGAGCGAGGTCGGCGACATCCGAAACGGTTCGTTGCGGCCGTAGTCGGGCAGCACCGGGATCACGATCCCGAACCCGACCATGCTCACGAAGATGGTCAAAAAAATGACGAATATCTCCGGGCGCCGGCGCTGTGCGGGTTCGGACATGCGTCGTCGCCGCTCAGTGCGCCAGGCAAAACTGCTCGAACCGGTCCAGGCCGGTCTTGATCACATCCAGCCCGCAGGCATAGCTGAAACGCACCGTGTGGTCCGCTCCGAACGCCAGCCCAGGCACCACCGCCACCTGCTGGCGGCTCAGCAGCTTCTCCGCGAAGTTCATCGACCTCAGCCCCATCTTCTGGATGTTCACGAGAAAATAAAACGCCCCCTGCGGCTCGACCACCGAGACGTTCGAGATCTTCGAAAAGCGGTCGAGCATGTAGTTGCGCCGCACGTCGAATTCTTCGCGCATGTCCGAAACGACCTGCTGGTCGCCGCTCAGCGCGGCAAGCGCCCCCCACTGCGCGAAGGTGGTCGGCGCGCTGGTCGTATGGCTCTGGACGTTGTTCATCGCTTCCGCCAGCTCCTTCGGCGCCGCCGTGTAGCCGATGCGCCAGCCGGTCATCGAATACGGCTTCGAGAAACCGTTGACAACGATGGTCAGCGCCTGGACTTCCCTGGACAGCGAGGCGATCGACACGTGCTGCTGGTCGTTGTATATCAGCTTTTCGTAAATCTCGTCCGAGAGGATGACGATGTCCTCGGCCGCCGCGACCTCCGCGATCTTCTCCAGCTCCGCCTGCGTGTACACGGAGCCGGTCGGATTTCCCGGAGAGTTCACAATGAGCATTTTCGTCCGCGGCGTCATCGCCTCCTCGAACTCCTCCACCGTCAGTTTCCAGCCGTTCTTCTGCTGCGTTTCCACGATCACCGGCTCGCCTCCGGCCAGCCGCACCATCTCCGGATAGCTCGTCCAGTACGGCGCCGGAATGATCACCTCGTCGCCAGGATCACACACCGCCAGCACCGCGTTGTAACACGAATGCTTCGCGCCGCAGTTCACGGTGATCTGCTGCGGCGTGTACTCCAGGTTGTTGTCGACCAGCAACTTGGTCGCGATCGCCTCGCGCAGTTCGAACAACCCTTCCGCCGCCGTGTACTTCGTCTTCCCCTCGGCCAGCGCCTTCACCGCCGCTTCCTTGATGAAATCAGGCGTGTCCATGTCCGGCTCCCCCGCGCCGAAACTGCACACATCGATCCCCTCGCTCTTCATCTTGGCCGCCTGCGCGGTGATGGCGAGAGTCAGCGATGGCGTTACAGCGGCAACTTTCTGGGCAATCTGGTTCATGGTGACGTCGGTCGGGGTCGGGTGATGGAAAGAAAAAAAAACGCCCCCGCTCCGTAAAAGCGGTGGCGCGGGTGTGGGGGGGCAACCTGTTCAGCCCCGAGGACCGCGCAAGGAGAAATGACGCCACCCTGAACCGCCCCGATCATGATCCAGCTCAAAGAGGCCGTTGAGCGAACGCTTTGACCAGAACCGGCCTCAGCCGGAACTGGGCAGCGTCATGCGGAATCTTCTTCCACTCCATCGTGTGCAGCCCGTGGCGAATCCGGGACACCCACTCGATTATCGGAATTGAGCACTTTTGCTGTTGGGTTCGGCCTTCCAAGGGTGTCTCGAATAGCCCTTCGCCTCCTGCCCGGATGCCTCGGGAGAATCGGGAACCGGGCCATCCCGTGCACGCGGCAACCGCTGACGCGC
>CAZYHO010000070.1:0-14306 GCA_964647495.1 uncultured Akkermansia sp.
AGTGCAGCCCGTCTCCCTGCAAGGACAGATCCACGCCGGGCAGAAAACAGATGGAGGCCCCGCCGTTGCGCGCGCCTGCCGGCCAGGGAGCGCTGTCGGTGAACACAAACTGGCGGATCGGCAGCCCGCCTCCGTAACTCAGCTTCAATTCTTCGCCCGTGTTGTTGAGCCGGGTGGTGGAGAATTCGCCGACCACCGGCCCGACCGCTCCGTAACGCATCGTGAACGCCGCCGTGCTTCGCACGACCACGCACCTGCCGCCCGGCGCCAGCAGCGTGCCGGGCGCGATGTCGACATCCACGCCCGTGGTGAACCGCACGTCGGTCAAATCCAGCGTCTGGCTCGCGCTGCGGTTTTCCAGCTCGATGTACTCGAAGTCCTGCGCCGTCCATCCTGCCAGGGCTTCCTGCGTCGTTTCCCGATACGGATCATACATGATCTCGGAGATGGCCAGATTCTCCAGCAGCAGTTCGATCCCGGGCTGCGTCGTCGCGAACTCTACCGGCGCCGACCAATGGCTCCAGCGCCCCGTGTTGTCCTGGTGGCGCACGCGGACACGGTACGTGCGGTCCTCGCGCACCGCGCTCGCGGGAATCGTCACTTCCGGCGTGAAAGTCGTCAGCACCGGCGACTTCCACCGGTGTTCGTATTCCCAAATCAAAGTCTCTGGCCGCGGCGGCGTCGGATAAATGCCTCCCAATGTCAGATCGAACCGCAGGTCGGCGCTCGTCGGCGAAAACTGGTGCACTTCCACCGCGATCGTATTCTCGCCTTCCACCAGCGCGTCGGCCGCCAGCACCATGGGAAAATACGTCGTCTCGTTCGTGCCGCCCACGTCGTTGCTCGCCCGCGTCGAGTACGTGATGACCGCTGGCGGCGCCGGCATCCCGGTCCGAAATACCTCACGACCATTGACATACACGACAGCTCCATCGTCGCGCCGCACCCCCAGCCGAAACCCGGCGAACCGCTCCGGATCCGCCACAGTCACTTTCCTGCGGAAATAATAGGTGATGTGACGGTTCGATGAGCTGTCGCCCCAGCTCAATGTCGTGCGGAGCCCGCTCTCCCCGTACCCGAGTTCACCCGCACCGCTGGCCCATGCCGAGTCATCGTACCCGGGTTCCCGCCACTCGGTTCCGCGATCCACGCCGGTGTCGTCGTATTTCCAATCCGAAAGTGCCGGGACCAGCGGCTCGTCGTCCGGTTGAATCGCGTTCGGCTGATACTGTGCGATGCGCCATTCGAGCGCCCCGAACGTGTGATCACCCTGTGGATCGCTGAACGCCGACGTCGAAAACTTCAGGGCATTGGTCGGGAATCCGGCGGGGCCGGTGTAAGTGGCTGTCGGCGTCACCGGAATCGCCGTGTCATTCTGAAGATAGTCCAGAAAGGCATCGCGCCCCTGCCTGCCGGAAAGCCCGCTGTCTTTCGACTGGGCGTCCTGTGGATCGTCGCTGCCGCCTTCCCAATTGCCGCCGATGAAAGCGAACCGCTTCATGTCCGCCACCCGCGTGGCGAACGGTCCGTCGGTCTGGCTTCCCGCCACCGCGGGAGCGCCGGTCCATCGGTCCCGGTCCGCCAAATGAAACGGCGCCACGCGATCCTCGAAGAAATTCAGCATCGGTTCAATCTGGTCGCGCTGCCACACAAGGTCGCGGAATTCGCGCACCACGTTGCGATAATCGCGCACGAAGTCCGGTTTGTTCGCCGTGATCGCCGCCGCCTTCGAGAAATCTTCTCCGCCATTCCAGTTCGGCCCCCAGCTCGTGTCCGAATCCCAGGGCAGCGTGATCAATTTGCCCAGCGGCGTGTCCGGATCAGGCCGGAAATACCACGCGCGATTCTTGAGATGCTCCGACGTGTTCGGCTGCACGTCGTAATGGCGGATGGCATCGACCACCGCGTGATAACGGTACCAGGCCGGGTAATCGACGTATGTGTTCAGCCATGTGGCGTTGCGCGCGGCTCGCAGATTGTGGAGGATGTTATGGAAATCGAGTCCGTCGGTGACACTGCCGGAAGCCTGGTACCGCTGCACTTCGTTGCCATTGAGAATGTAACTGTTGAGTTTGTAGAGATTGCCGTCGGGCAGCTCGCGACTGCTCAGAAACCGCGAATCGTAGTCCTCCAGCGCCAGCATCAGCCCGAAGAAATCGCCCAGATGCTGTCCGTTCACTCCCGCGGGCGCCTCGTCCACGCCATCCACGACACGAAAATGAAACCAATGGGTTGACGGTGCCGGGCATCCGAACAAGCGCCAGAGGTACGAATTGGCCATTTCGTAAAGTCCGAGATTCGCGCCACCCCGTGCGGACATCTTGTGGGTGTTCAGTGTGCGCCACTTTTCAGGGTACTCGTTGCCTTCGAAGTCGTGTAACCGGGCGTAGCTCCCGCGGTTGAACCGGAAGCGGAAGCTGCGTTTGCCGGCGCCGCCGTAGCGGTCGTTGCGCTGGCGCAGGCGGTAGCGGATGTTGTCGTACACCACGCCGTCGTACACGAACGTGCCGCTCCAATTGAAGGCTTCACGGGATTCGAAGTTGTTGGCGGGAATCTGGTCTGCCCCGTTATACGCTATGCAGCGGGCGAGGTCGGCCGCGGTCGTGATCAGCGAGTACACCGGCAGCGAGGTAAGCACTTCCTTCGAATGCACATACGGCGCCGGGCCGGTCACCGACCGCGTCGCCGCCACAAAGTCAGGCACGCCGTTATACACGTAGCCGGCGAAATTGAGCGATGGATCATCCGGGTAAGGCACGCGCGCCCGGTTTCCCTCGGTGTCGGCCACCGTGATGCGGTAGCGTATCAACGTGCGGTTGACCTGGCCGGGCACGACCGCGGTAAAAACATCGTCGCCCGCCACCGCGTCCCCGCCGGTTCCATTGTCCACCATGGCCACCGTGGTCCAGCGCGCCGGATCTTCGAATTCCGGGTTCGGCTGCCGCGGCACGGACGGATTCGCGTTCACCTGCGCGGTGGTGAGCGCCAGATGCGACGGAATGTAGGCGCCGGGAGCGACAAGCTGATAATGCAGTTGCACCGCGCCGACCCCCTGCGGATCCGTCACTTTCGCCGAAATCGTGAGCGGCTGGCCGGCTGGCGGCATCTTCGGGTTGTGCGCGACCTGGCGGATCTGGGGCGCCGCGTTTTCCGTGTACACGCTGTTGCGCATGCCGGGCGTGGGGCCACCGGTCGATGATCGCCAGCTCCCGCCCAGATCGTTGTCCAGCGACGGGTGCTGCAACTCCAGCGAACTGCCTTCGCCGCCCGCCGCCACCGGCCACGGGAATTCCGTGCGGAAATCGACCTGATCCGCCACCACCCCGGCCGCCGTCCGCAACGTGAGCAATTCGCCGTCACCCGACAGCCGTCCCGTGTACGGCCCGACGACCTGCGGCAGACTTCCGCCGGCATCCGCGCTTTCCATATGCACGAACGGATCCGCAAAGAATCCGTGGTCATTGTTGTTGTTGCCGTCCGAATTCGTCATGACCAGCGTCAGAAAACGCGCGTCCGGCGGCAGGCTCACGTCGATCGCATGTTCGTTGTTCGTGATGCCGGTCTGCCGGAACCGCTCTACCCCGTCCACAAACACAAGAGCCGCCACAGAGCCGCCGGCCTGCATCCGCGATTCCCCGGCAACCGCCGTGAACGCGACAGCCTGCCGCCCTCCATGCGCCGCCTCGATCGCCTCCAGGTCAAAAGTGATCCCTTTTTGCGTCATCGCGGTCAGCAGCGAGTGTATCGTCGGGTCGTCGAGGTACTTCGGCAGATAGTGAGTGGAAGTGTTGTTGACCTTCGACGGATCGCCGAGCAGCCCGCCGCCATTGTACCAGTATCCCGGAGTCGGATCACCATCGCCCGAACCGATCACCGCGCTCAGCCCGGTCGAGGTCACCGGCTGCCCGCCGCTCAGCGTTCCGTCAGGCACGAAGACGCCGTCGATCATCGGATGCGCCACGGTGTAATACCCGTCACTCGCGGCGGGCGTGTGGGTTCCGGCCCCCATGCCTGGCGCCATCTCGCCGGTCGCCGCATTGATCCCCATGTCGGCGAACGTGCCGGGCCGCGTCCCCGATCCGCCTGCCACCATGTCGGCCAGGTCGACCGTCTGCGTGGGCGCCAAACGATTCTCGTTCATCAATATGGCGACTCCGGCGCCGGTCAGCGCGCCGCGTATGACCCACAACTCGTCAATCAGTCCGTTGAACGAACTATTGGTGTCCTGCCTGCCGCCGATCCGCCACGGCCGCTCATTCCGCACCATCGCAAGCTCCGACGGCATCCGGCCGATCACTGCCCGGTAAACGAGCGCCCCGTTCAGGTAAATGCGCGCGACCTGTGACTCGCGGTCCCACACCGCCGCCACATGCTGCCATGTGTCCGCGGCCACCGTGCCGCCCGATCCATTCCACGTCGGCGCCGTCGCCGGCATCGCCGCATTGTGCCGGTGCATCATGCGCGCCGCGGTGTCCACGCTGAACATGAACGCCTGCGGAGTCGCCATGTCCGAGAGAATCGCGCCGGATGTCGTGCCGGCCGGTTTGACCCAGGCGGCCACCGTGTAACTTCCCTCCCACATCGCATCCAGCGGCGGGATGCTCAGATAGCTGCCCGTCGATCCGTTGATGGACACGCCGCTCCCGCCAAACTTGCCCTCCGCATTCTGGTTCACGCCTCCGCTCGCCACCGCCGTCTTCGCTTCCCCCGCCGCATTGGGCAGCCCGCTCGAATCCGCGGCCGTCGTGCCCGATGTCTCGTCAAACGACCAGTGGCCGATGAGCGAAGCCCCGGATGCCGCCCCGTACGCCTGTTGAAACCCCGACGGATCCTCCGCCACCACCACATACCCGCCGGCGGGAATCGTCGTGCCGGCCGGAATCACGTAGTCGATGCCATCCGTGAAGCGCCAGCCGCCCACGTCGATGGCCGTGTTCCCGTCATTGTGCAGCTCCACGAACTCCGAGCGCATCCAGTTGGGCTCGGAATCACAGTGGATTTCGTTGATGACCACCCCGGCAATCGCCCCCAGGTGTACCAAGGGGGCCAGGGAAACAATCAAGGCAATGGAAAGCTTCATCGGTGACCCCGGCAGCGGAAACCTGCCGGAATGATAAAGCTAACTGATTCCCGCGCGCGCGGCCAGCCACTTCTTGCACATTTGGAAAACCGGGTTCACCCGGGCTGCAATCCATGGAGCGGAAGTCAGTCCCTCACTGTTCATTTTGACGCTTTTTCTTTCAGTCGGGCGAGGTCGCGCCGTTCCACGAGCAGTTCGTTGTAGAGCCGGAAGATGGCGAAAAAGTCCTCCCGCAAGTCCTCGCTCATGTCCTTGACCAACGCCTGCAATTCCTTCGCGCGCTCCATGTCCACACCCGCCGCCGCTTCCGCCGTCGGGACCTTCAATTCGCTGAGCTGACTTGCCCGGATGCCCTGCTGCCGGTTCACGTCGGCCAGATCCTCTTCCATGAGATCCTTCGCCGCTCCGGTGGCGGTCGTCAGCCGTGACTTCAAATCACGTTCACGGCGGTCCAGATCCTCGATGTTCTTGGTGAGCGCGTCCTCCACCAGCCGGCGGTCCTGGTCGGTCAGTGCGGTGACCCGCCTGTCTTGCGCCCAGTCCTTGCTCTTGCGGTATCTCTTGTTGTCGTCCCAGCCGTAGTCGCTGTCCTCGTACTCGACCAAATACTTCTCGAATTCCTTGTGAACTTCGAGCGACCGGGTGATCTCGATGATCTGGGTGATGCGCTTTTCGATGCGCTCGTCGAGCGCCGCCAACCCGCGGCGGAGATCTTCGGGCTGGTAATCGAGGTCGGGTCGTTCGAGCGCTCCGCGCGTATCTTGCCGCTTCTGGCGGTAGTACCCGATGCTCTTGGCGAGCGCCTTCGCCACTTGTTCCTTGAGCAGGGTGACGCGGATGCGGGTCTCAGGCGAATCGTTCGCCGCTTGCAGCAGCGCGACCAATTGGGCGATGCCACTCTCGAGGCGCTCGTCCGTCGTCTTGAGCAGCTCCTGTTTGGCGGCCACCCTCGATTCCCTCAGGCGAATCTGGGCGTTGAGCATGCCGTCCTGGCCGGGCTGGCCAGGCTGGTCCTGCGAAAGTGACGTGGCGGCCATGGCGAGGAGCAGGCCGGTCAGAAAAACCGGGGTTTGGAAGCGTTTCATGATGGCGGCATCCTTACCGAATCCGCGCCCGCCTGCAACTTCATTCGCGGCGATGAGGCCCTTCGTCCCTCCGTCCGGGTTGACGCCGCCCGTCCGCTCGGCTTGGATCGATGGCCACGCCGTGCACGGGTGGCGGCCACCCGATGGCCGCATCCTTTTTGCAGGTCCATGACTCTTTCCGTTCCGACATGATCGCATCACGGTTTCGCCAGTGGTTTGAACGGCTCGTGCACTGCCTGCCCTTCGGCCACAGGATCCTCCATCTGTCCCAAAAACATCCTCGTGTGATTCTCACCACGTTTCTCATCCTCTCGCATCTGGCCGGGGCGCTGAGTTCAGTGCGCGCCGTCATGGAAACCCGCACCTCCCAGGGCGCCATCGCCTGGGTCGTCGCCCTGAACACCATCCCGTATCTGGCCGTGCCGGCATACTGGATCTTCGGCCGCAGCAAGTTCTCCGGCTACGTCTCCGCGCGCCGCAGCCTGCATGTCAATCTGGATGGCCGCACACGCGAGTACATCGAAACCCTCAGGCAGCGAAACCTGCTCTCCGAGCCGGATCGCGATCAGGCCATGCTCGTCGAGAAACTCGCCAAGCTGCCGGCCACCCAGGGCAACGACGCCGAACTGCTCGTCGACGGCGAGGCCACGTTCCGCTCGATCCTCGATGGCATCGACGCGGCGCAGGAATACATCCTCGTCCAATTCTACATCCTCCGCGACGACGGCATCGGCCGCGAGTTGCGTGAAAAACTTGTCGCCAAGGCGCGCAATGGCGTGCGCGTTTACGTCCTCTACGACGAAATCGGCAGCGGAGACCTCAGCCGCACGTACGCCCCCGATCTCATCGCCGCCGGCGCCCAGATCCTTCCGTTCAATTCGACCAAGGGGTCGACCAACCGTTTCCAGCTCAACTTCCGCAACCACCGCAAAATCGTGGTGGTTGATGGCCGCACCGCCTGGATCGGCGGCCACAACGTCGGTGACGAGTACCTCGGCCGCGATCCCAGGTTCGGCCGCTGGCGCGACACCCACGTCAAGGTCGAAGGCCCGGTCGTGGACGGCGCGCAGATATCGTTCGTCGAGGACTGGCAATGGGCCGCCGGCTCGATCCCGCCGCTGAACTGGGACTTGCAGCCGGCCCGCAGCGGCGCCTCGCTCGCCATGATTTGCCTGCCATCAGGGCCGGATGACCCACTCGAAACGTGCACGCTCTTCAACCTGCACGCGATCAACGGAGCCACGAAACGCCTGTGGATCGCCAGCCCGTACTTCGTGCCCGACGAGCAATTCATCAGCGCGCTCCAGCTCGCCGCCCTCCGCGGCGTGGATGTGCGCATCATCGTGCCCGACCAGTCGGACAACAAGCTCGTCGAACTCTCCGGCTGGTCGTACGTCGAGGAACTCGAGCGCGTCGGCATCAAGTTCTACCGCCACCAGAACGGCTTCATGCATCAAAAAGTGATGCTCATCGACGACCGCTTCTGCACTATCGGGACCGCCAATTTCGACAACCGCTCGTTCCGCCTCAACTTCGAGATCACCATCGCCATCCGCGACGAGACATTCGCCGGCGAAGTCCAGCGCATGCTCGAGCGCGACCTGAGCGAGTCCCGCCTGGTCGCCGCCAGCGAGGTGACGAGCCGGGGTTTCTGGTCGCGGTTTTGCATCCGCGCCGCCCGCCTCATGGCGCCGGTGCAATGAGGCCCGGCGATCATCCCTCCACATACACTTCCGCGCCGCCATCCACGAACTCGCGGCTCTTCTGCTCCATGCCGCGTCGGATGGCTTCCTCCTCGGAAATCTGCTGCTCGTCGGCATAGCGGCGCACCTCTTCGCTGATCTTCATCGAGCAGAAATGCGGGCCGCACATCGAGCAAAAATGCGCGGATTTGGCGCCCTCCTGCGGCAGCGTCTCGTCGTGGAATTCGCGCGCCGTGACCGGATCCAGCGAAAGATTGAACTGGTCCAGCCAGCGAAATTCAAAGCGCGCCTTGGAGAGCGCGTTGTCGCGGTACTGCGCGCCGGGGTGCCCCTTTGCCAGATCGGCCGCATGAGCGGCGATCTTGTAAGTGATGACGCCGTCCTTGACGTCTTTTCGGTTCGGCAGCCCGAGGTGTTCCTTGGGCGTGACGTAGCAGAGCATGGCGCACCCGTACCACCCGATCATGGCCGCGCCGATGCCGCTCGTGATGTGATCGTATCCCGGAGCGATGTCCGTGGTCAGCGGCCCCAGCGTGTAGAACGGCGCCTCGTGACACCACTCCAGTTGCTTCGCCATGTTTTCCTCGACGAGATGCATCGGCACATGCCCCGGGCCTTCGTTCATCACTTGCACGCCGCGCGCCCAGGCCCGCCGCGTCAGGTCGCCTTGCACCTCCAGTTCCCCGAATTGCGCGCGGTCGTTCGCGTCCGCGATCGATCCGGGACGCAATCCGTCGCCGATCGAGAAGCTCACGTCATAGGCCGCCATGATGTCACAGATGTCGTCCCAGTGGGTGAACAGGAAGTTTTCCCGATGGTGGGCGAGACACCACTTCGCCATGATGCTGCCGCCGCGGCTCACGATGCCGGTGAGGCGCGACGCGGTGAGCGGAATGAACCGGAGCAGCACGCCGGCATGGATCGTGAAGTAATCGACGCCCTGCTCCGCCTGCTCGACGAGCGTGTCGCGAAACACTTCCCAGGTCAGATCCTCCGCCTTGCCGTTGACCTTTTCGAGCGCCTGATAGATCGGCACGGTGCCGATCGGCACCGGGCTGTTGCGCAAAATCCACTCGCGCGTCGCATGGATGTTCTTGCCGGTGGAAAGGTCCATCACCGTGTCCGCGCCCCACTTGGTCGCCCAGCGCATCTTCTCCACCTCCTCCTCGATGCTGCTCGCCACGGCGCTGTTGCCGATGTTGGCGTTGATCTTGACCAGGAAATTCCGGCCGATGATCATCGGCTCCAGCTCGGGATGGTTGATGTTTGCCGGAATGATCGCCCGGCCGGCCGCCACCTCGTCCCGCACGAATTCGGGCGTGATCTCCGCCGGAATCCGCTGCGGAAACCGCCGGAACACCGACGGTGTGAACGCATCCCCGGCGCGCTGGCTGCTGCCGGCGTGTTGCGCGTCGATGTCGTCGCGGAGGATATCATCGGCGAGCTCCGCGATGCGCGCCCGCCGCATGTTTTCGCGGATGGCCACAAATTCCATTTCCGCCGTGACGATGCCTTGCCGCGCGTACCAGAGTTGCGTCACAGGATGTCCGGCACTCGCCCGCAGCGGCCGCCGCCGCTCACCATTCAACCCAGGGAACTCCACCAGACGATTCCGCTCGGCCCGGCTCGCGTAATCGGCGTGCGTCGCGCTCAAATACCCGTTGTCCTGTGGACTCACCGTCCGGCCATCGTGGGCCTCGACGTCGCCACGCGCCTCGATCCACGATTTCCTCAGCGCCGGAAGCCCTTCTTCCGCCGTGCCGGTGAATGCGGGATCGCCCCAGGGACCCGACGTGTCATACACGCGCACCGGATCGTTCGGCTCCAGCTCGCCATTCCGCGTCTTCGTCGGCGAAAGCGCGATCTCCCGCATCGGCACCCTGACCCCGGGATGCAGCGCACCCTCCACGTACACGCGGGTGCTCGCGGGCAATGGCTCGCTCGAATGCGGCTCGAAAGAATCTGTGGTGGCGATCATAAGCGAATCAGGATGTGAAGCGGCGGCGTGCGGAGGCACAAAAAAACCACGCGATCCGGGAACGGACAGCGTGGCGGTTTGAGTGCGTCTTTGCTCCCTTCGGCGGCATGACCCGCATCAGGTTCAAAGGGTTCCCGGGAGCCTCCCCCCAAGTCTCAGCCGTCCACTGGCGCCCCCGCGATCAGGTGTCTGTCGCCCCGAGCCTATCCCCGGCACCATCGCTGTCAATGAGCGGTGCATTGGTTCATGGTGCACCATGAACCGCTCAACCAAGAACCAAGAACCAAGAACCAAGAACCATGAACCATGAACCATGAACCATGAACCATGAACCATGAACCATGAACCACTGCACCTCCAAAGTGACCCGCTTCGCCCCCAGTCCGACGGAGAGGCTTCATCTTCGGCATGGATTGGCGGGGCGCTGGTCGCGTGGGAGGAGGCGCAGCGCACGGGCGGCGCCTTTCTGCTCCGCATAAAACCTGAACGTCCCTCTCTGTTGGGAAGCGTCATCGAATGACTGAGAAAAAGCGTTTTATAAATAGTATAATTTTCAATACTAAGCGGCCAGGAATTATAGAACCATAACGTGCCCGTCTTCCACAAAGTGTTCCTCCGCACATTTTGTGTGTAATAAACCACGATGGACCGCACAACAGCATCCGTATGGACACCATTGTTGATCGAGCGTGTTTCGCGCGTCTGGCTCTCCGTGCGGAAGGGCTGGTGTTGATCAGCGGAGTGGGTTGAAATACTGTTCGGGCAAACACTATATTCTGTTCCAAACGAGTCCGAAGTATTCAGATCTGCAGAATTCCACCAACCCACGATCACCTATGTCCGCCAAAAAAACCACCAGCAAGAAAACCGCGCGAACGTCAACCAAAGCGGCCTCAACCAAAGCGGCCGCTTCGGCCGGCCGTTCCGGCCAGGCTCGCACCGTCATCTACTGCCACGGCATCGGCAACAAACCGGAAGAGCGCGTGCTGCGTTCGGATTGGGACCGGGCCTTGTTCGGCGCTGATCAGGGAGAGCGGACACGCATGGCTTATTGGGTGGATCGCGCACGCTACCCAAGCCCGGAGCGACTGGGCGCCCGAACGCTCTCCGTCGATACCGAACTTGGCGCCGTCGATTTCCGCGATGTGGTCGAGCGCTCTGTCGCCGAGAGTGACACGCCGGGAGAATCCGCCGACTTCGTGAAATCCCTCGAGACCACCTTGGAAAAAGAGCAAGGGAAATCCGTTGTTGCCGCCAAGGCCCAGGGGCAGCCACGAGCCAAAACCCTCGGATCCAAGGGAATCTGGAGCCCGATCACCAAACCGGTCACCAAAATCTTCCTCGCTGATGTCAATGATTTTCTGTTCAACAAGGAGAAACGGAACCGCATGGTTCAAACCATCAAGGACCGCGTCGTCACTGGAGGGGGACCGTTCGTCGTCATCGGCCACAGCCAGGGAGCCATGGTCACATGGCAGGCATTGATGGAGTTGGGCAACAGCATCCAGGTTGATCTGTTCGTCACACTCGGCGCTCCCTTGGGGCTGCCCCAGGTGACCGGAGAACTCAAGAAGTGGCATGGGAAACAATTGCCCATCCCTCCCTGCGTGAAACATTGGGTCAACATCGCCCGGGATGGCGACATCGTCTGCGCAGACCAGACACTGGGCGACGAATACAAGGCCGCCGGAAAGTCTGTGAAGGACATCGCCATCAAGGATTGGGACTTGATGCCAGCCGCTCACAATATTGGCTACTATCTGTCCTGGCCGGAAACACGAAAAGCCGTCGCCACCGCTGTGGATCGCTCCCGCTTCCAGCACGTCGGCGTTTTCACCATCCCTCGCGATCTCGCCGCGAGTTTCGATGAGGACGCTTTCGCCAGAAAACCCGTGCTCATCGAACTGGTGGATCGGAATCCGGCCGGACCGACAGATTCCACCCGGGATTACCTTGGCGCCGCCAAGGCGTCCGTTCTGCAATGGATCGAGCAGCATATAGGCGCGGACGAGGCCACCAAAGACGCCATCCAGCTCGAGGACGGACTCTCACGTTATGTCGGAGTGCATCTGACACGGGCAGAGGCGGAACACCTCTCCACCACCCTGAGCGAGCATTATGGGGCCGCTTCCCCCGCCGTGTACAGGATGTTCGCCAACAGCCGCAAGAGAGCCCTCATGCACCGTTCCGTGGCAACCATCCAGGCGCGAACCGCCCGCCTGGGGTACAACGCGGACGGCAATGACATCACCTGGGCCGTGCTCGATACCGGTATCGACGCCACTCACCCTCATTTCCGCGATCCAATGATCCTCGCCGAAGGCAATCTTTCTTCCACTTGGGATTGCACACGGCGCGGCCAGGTCGTCCGCGGAGGCGACACTGATCCAAACGGCCACGGCACTCACGTCGCCGGCATCATAGCAGGCGGAGTGACAAAGCTGGACATGATTGCCACCGCTCCCAAAGCAAAACTTGTCTCCTATAAAGTCCTCGGCGACGACGGCTTTGGCAACGATGCCTGGATCATCAAGGCCATCGACCACATTTGGACGCTCAACGAAACCGCGCGCCGCCTCGTGATCCATGGCGTAAATCTCAGCCTCGGCGGTTCGTTCGATCCCACCAGTTTCGGGTGCGGGGACTCGCCGCTTTGCGCCTCGTTGCTCCGCTTGATCCGCCAGGGAGTCGTGGTCGTCCTCGCCGCGGGCAACGAAGGCAGCGGCGAGATCGTAGTCGATGGGCATGCCTCGTCCCTCTCCCTGGACCTTTCCATCGGCGATCCAGCCAACCTCGACGAGGCAATCGCCGTGGGTTCCGTCCACCCGACTCTCCCACACCGCTACGGCACCTCCTACTTCTCCTCCCGCGGTCCCACCGCCGACGGACGCCTCAAGCCCGATGTCGTCGCCCCAGGCGAGCGGATCCTCTCCTGCCGCAGCTCGGACAAAAAACAGGACAACACGGCCAGCAAAGCCGATCTCTACATCGAACTCTCAGGCACCAGCATGGCCGCCCCGCATGTTTCCGGCCTGCTCGCGGCCTTCCTGTCCGTGCGCCGCGAATTCATAGGGTATCCAGAGCGGGTGAAATCCATCCTCATGAAAAACTGCACCGACCTGCAACGCGACCGTTACCACCAGGGCGCCGGCCTCCCGAACCTTGCGAAAATGTTGCTGCATACTTAAAGTCATGAACTCTTGGCTAACTTACATGTCTGCCTCGATCGGCAAATCATACTGCACACGCGAATGTTCAATGTCCCATTTTGCACTGATCAATGCGTCTCCGCGGCCGCCATCCTCCCACACACCGCCGACTTCCACGCCGCTGCCGCCCCCGTCCCTCTCTTACTATTGTTTGCATGAGCCAATTTGTAGTGCCACAACGTATCTTTTCATACTTTGTTTTCCTTGATTTTCATGAGTATTTGTGTTGTCCTGCCCTGAGTTCCGGCCCCCATGTTTTTCCGAATCAATGGAACGTCCGTCCGGAAGTATCTTCAGATTGCCGAGAGCATTCGCGAAGGGGCGAAGGTGAAGCAGCGGATCATCGCCACTCCGGGACGGCTTGACGAACTGCAAGCCAGCGGGCAGTTGGATCGACTGTTGCCTGCGTTTTAGCGAAAAGCTGCGGGTGCTCGATGCGCACGCGGCAGGGGAAATCAAGGAAGTATCGGTGAAGCGGATCGGACCGGACTTGGTCTTTGGGCGGCTGTGGGAGCGGATGGGCTTTGGCGAGATCATCAAGGATTTGGCTGCCAGGCGCCGGCATGGGTTCGATCTGGAGCGCGCGGTGTGCCTTACCGTTCTGCACCGGCGCTTCGCCCCTGGCAGCGATCGGGCAGCGGAGGTGTGGAAGGAGAACTACTGCATCCCTGGCAGCGAAACCCTGGAGTTGCATCAACTCTGCCGGACGATGCCATGGCTGGGCGAAAAGGCCGCCCCGGATGTGGCCGGTGCGCCTCGTTACATGAAGGACGAGATCGAGGAGAGGGCCTCGTGTCAACCCCCTGTAAGTCGGCCTCGCTGGCTATCAGATCGATGAGCCAGAGGGATTCCCCAGCCAACGCCACGATCCCATGTTCTGTCCGCGCGAAGCGGAAAGAACTGTCCTCGCCCGCAGGAATGCTCACGGAGGCTCCATCCTGGCGACAAAACACGAGCTTCGTCAAGTCCACATCTGCTGCCACAAGGACCGGTTGTTTCCCGCTTTCTCCGACCCACTGCAAACCCGGCCCCGGCGAGTCAAACCGCCAGACGGGTGTCAGCAAACGCCGCTCCCTCGCCGCTTGGTAGCGTGGTGTCAACGCCTCGCGTGTCCGGCCATCCGCTGCCACCGCGCGTGACCATGCCAACTCCGCTTCCAGGAATCGTCTTCCCGCTTCCGCGGATTCCGCAACGCCTTGCCATGCCAGCGACTCGTGCCGCCACTTGGCCGACAAATGGAGCCACGCCGCC
>CAZYHO010000071.1:0-5434 GCA_964647495.1 uncultured Akkermansia sp.
CCCGGCAATTGGTGCCGCTCTGAGCGCGCGGCCCCTACGGCTCACGCCTCACGCCGCCGACGCCGTCGCCACCACCAGAAGGCGCCGGCCAGCGCCCCGCCCGCCAGCCACCACGGCCAGCGCAGCGGCTTGGGAACGGGCGTGGTAATGACGATGGGATCGGACGGTGGCCCGATACGGCCGTCCGCCGTGCGCACCGCGAAACGCAGCACAACGCGCGCGCCCGGGGCCAGTCCGCCCAGCGTGGTCGAGACCGATTCGCCGGACGATTTCCAGACCAGGCCCTCGACCGGCAGCCAGTGGCGCGTCGGCCGCTTGCCCCCGGGAGGCGGGCGGTACGTGTCGCGGAAAATGACGTATGTATAGTCCGAACCGGCGGATCTGAGGCTTATCGGAACGCGATCCGGCTCCATCTTGCCGACGATGACCTCCTTGAACTCGGGCAGGCTGCGGTCGAACCGCGTGTCGTGCGGAAAAATGCCGAGCGTGTCGATCATGAACTGCAACTGGGCCTCGTCGTGCGTCAGATCGCGGGGGCCGGATGCGGCGGCGCCCGCCGAGGCGGCGGAATCAAGCAAGGCGTCGGAGTCGCGCCCATCCGCATCGCGCTCATCCGCATGAGAGGCGACCGGCGCGGAGGACGGCAAAACCGGGGCATGGAGGACGACCTCGACGCGCTCGCGGGCGAGGCGCAGCTTGAGCGTGCCGGTGATCGGCACGCCGCGCCGGACTGGCGGCACGAGGAGAAGGCTCCGGGCCTCGCCGGGTTCCAGGATGGCCGCGTTCACGAGGTCGGGCGAGGTCCATCCGTCGGGCAGGGTGACGGCGAGCGAGGCCTCTTCTCCGCCTTCGTTCGCGACGACCAGCGCGCCTTCGGTGGCCTGGGGATCGATCGTGTAACTGGTGGTGCCGGACCGCTTCAGCCCCAATGACTCGCGCAGCGCGAGCAAAGCGGGGGCCGGCGCGGCGGTCACCGGAACCTCCTCGCGCACGCCGTTGCTGGTCACCGAAAGCAGCGACTGCAAATCCGCGGTGTCGGGCAATGGCAGTTCGACCGCCACGTCCGCCGAGCCCAGGGCGGGCAACGTGCCACGTTCGGCCGAGAACTGGACGCGCGGCGAGGCGGCCAGGACGTAATCGACCGGAGCGTTGAGGCGGTTTTCCAGCGTGACCGAGGCCCGGCGGAGGCGCGCCGAGGGATCCCATTTCATCTGAACCAGCGATGGTTCGAGGTGCACCGGCGCCAGCGCACGCCCTTTGAGCAGCGTGCGGGTCTTTTCCACGCCGGGATACGCGAGGCGGGCGGTCGCTTCGCCAGGCTGCCACGGCGCGAAAAGGACATTGATTTCCACCCGCGCCCCGGCGGCGACCCGGACCTCGGGCGATCCCTGTTGCAGCCGCCAGGGGGGCTGCAGCGGCAGGGCGGCGGCAAAGTCCGCCGTCCCCTGGTTCGCGAGCACAAGCGATCTCACCACTGTCTCGCCGACCACCACCTGCCCGAAATCGAGTTCCTCCGGCGCCTGGAGGTCGGGCGCCGGGTCGAGGATGCGAAGGCGCACGGTGGCCGAGCCGCTGGTCGCCGTGTCGTCGTGCTTGACGCGAAATGTGAACGAATCCGCATCCGCCGAGCCGGCGCCGGCCGTGTATGTGACCACGGCCTTGTCACCGGCCTCCGGCACAGCGCGCGGCTCGCTCAGCGTGCCATGGGCGGGCCGCGTGCCGAGCCGGAAAATGACCGGCTGCCGCCTCAACGTGGATGCCGAAAGCACGATCCGCGCAGGCACCCCGCGCAGCACGGTCACGGTGGCGTCCTGCGGAGTCGGGATTTCCGCGGCCCGCCGGATGGCATCCCGCCGCGCCTCGTTCGCTTTGTCGTCGCCGCGCCCGGAACCGCCGGGCTGGATGTCGGCGGCAAGCGGCCACGCCAATGCGACGATGGCACAGACCGCCGCCGCGCGGGTCGCCTCCTGGCGGAAGCGGTTGCATCCCGGCGCACGTGGCCTCAAGGTCGATTGGATCATTCCTGCTCAGAGTATGTCCAATCCGCCGCTGGTCAAAACACCGTTGTCCGGTCCCGCGGCCCCGCCCGCGCCCGCGCCCGCAACGACGCCGGCCGCGGCGCCGGGCGCCGCGGAACCTGCCGCAGCCGCCGCTTCGTCCACACCGAATGCCGCCGCGGCCGCCGAATCAAAACCGGTGCCCGATCCGGCGCCCGATCCGAAAACCGCCGCCGTGATGCGCCTGCTGCGTCCGGTGCCCGATCCGAAACTGCATCCGGATGCGGAAGCGCGCCTGCCGCGGACCACGCGCATCGAAGTGATGCTGGGCGCGCACCGGTTGCGCGTGCTGCAGGAGGACGAGGTGCTCGTGGAGTCGCCGCTGGCCACCGGGCGCGCGCTTTCGCCCACGCCGGAAGGCACGTTCACCCTGGCCGCGAAACCGGCGGTGCCGGCGGCGCTGAGGTACGGCCATTTCCGGACGAAGGGCGGCGCGCTGCTGGTGCGCGGTGTGTTTCCGAAAATCGATCCGCTCCCGGCCGACGCCGTTTTCGATCAAGTCACACCCAAAGGGTTCCTGCAGTTGTCAGGAGAGGGACCGATGATCTTCGGAGGCGAGGCGACCGGCGCCGCCACCACCGACGGCACGCTGGTGCTGCCGGACAGAATCGCCCTGCTGCTTCACGAAAAACTGCCGCTCGGCGTGCCGGTCGTCATCGCCCGCTGACGCTCGGCCGACGCTCAATGGTCTTTTTTCAGGTGCTCGGCGAGGAAATCGCGCCCGAAGTCGCCCTTGAACTCGCGCCACACGGCATGCGGATGATTCGCCTGATTCTGCGTGTTGTCGTACTCGAGCAGAAACGTCGGCCCCTGCACGCGGTAGTAGTGCGGCTGCCCGCGCTCCACGCCGCCCATCCATACGAAGTGCACGGCGTCGAATCCGGCTTCCTCGATCTGTTTCCATTCGGCCGAGGCCAGCTCGGACCGCGCGCGGTTCAGATAAACGCTGATCAGATCGCGCAGGAGCGTGCGCTGCTCGGCGGTCATCGTTCCCGCCGCCAGCCCCGCGGGCGCAAGCGGCTCGATGCTCCGCTGCGCCGCGGTCAGGATGTCGCTGGGGGCATCACCGGGCACGATCGCGATCTTTTTCTGGTCGTCGTTGAGGTGCTTGACCAGAGTGCGGCCGGCCTCCTCCTCCTCGGCGAGCACGCGCAGGCCGGCCCGCGGGCCGGATCGCACCTCGCCGGGATTCGCGCCGAGAAAGTTCGGCGTCCCCGAGAGGCGTCCGTTGACGATCGTGAAATTGACCGAGCAGTGGTGCCCTTCACAGCGCCAGCCCCAGGTCCCCGCCGCCTCCGGCGTGCCGAATATGCTGAAGTAATATTTGTCGGGATCGCGGCGCGCCGGCGCCTGCTCGATGTCGCGCAGGATCTGCTCGAGGCTCATCACCAGCGCCGTCTTCAAAAACCCGTCGTTGCCCAGCCCAGACCCCAGCAACGCGTACGCCATGTGTCGCTGGCTCGCGTCCATTTCCCCAAGCGACAATCCCGGCCGCGTGTCCTTCGGGATAAAGTGCCAGTCCTCGCGCACGTCGTCCCCCATCTCGAAGGTCGCCTTCGCCCGCTTCGCCTCGTCCAGACCGGCCAGAAACGCGCTCGCCGCTTCCGCCATGTCCGCCGCCGCATCGTGCGCCCGGCCCGCGCACGGCATAAAACAGACCGCCACCGCCAGCGGTTTCATCAGTGAACGCCAAAGTGTGCTCTTCATGAACCAAACTCTGGCCACGCCACGCTCCCTCCGTCAATGAGCAATTGCCCGCGTCCTCCCTCGTCACCCGCCCGACACCCTGCTTGCACCCCCACCCCCTCCGGAATACTGAGCTCCGACCTCCACCCGATGCCCCCCTTCTCCGCCATCCTCGATGCCCTCGACGACCGTCCTACGCCGGCCGCTCGCCGGATGGCCGCGCTGCTGGCGCCGAAGCCGGCGGCGGAATTGGAGGCCATGGCCCGGGAGGCCGCGGCGCTGACCCGGCAGTATTTCGGGCGGACGATGCGCCTCTTCGCCCCGCTGTACCTCTCGAACGAATGCGTGAACAATTGCGCCTACTGCGGGTTCTCGCGGGACAACCCGATCTTCCGCGTGACGCTCGACGTGCCGCAGGTCGAGCGCGAGGCGCGGCACCTCGCCGCGGAAGGTTTCAAACATATCCTCCTCGTCGCCGGCGAACACCCGAAATTCGTCAGCGACGGGTATCTGGAGGCCTGCCTGAACGCGCTCCGCCCGTTCGTCCCCACACTCGCCATCGAAGTCGGCCCGATGGAACAGCCGGAGTACGAACGCATGGTCGCCGCCGGCGCGGAAGGACTCGTCGTTTACCAGGAAACATACGACCGCGCCGCCTACGCCGCCTACCACACCGCCGGACCCAAAAAAGACTTTGACTGGCGGCTCGCCTGCCCGGAACGCGGCGCGGCCGCCGGCTTCCGCCGCCTCGGGCTCGGCGCCCTCTTCGGCCTGAGCGACTGGCGCCACGAGGCGGTCCGGCTCGCCGCCCACGTCGAATTCCTCCAGAACCGGTGCTGGAAATCGAGCTTCACCGTCTCCTTCCCGCGCCTCCGCCCGGCCGCCGGCGGCTTCACCCCGGCACACCCGCTCGCCGATCGCGATTTCGTCCAGCTCATCTGCGCCTTCCGGATCTGCTTCCCGCAACTCGGCATCGTGCTCAGTACCCGCGAGCCAGCCGCCCTGCGCGATGCCGTCCTCACGCTCGGCGTCACCACCATGAGCGCCGGCAGCCACACCGAACCAGGCGGCTACACCGGCGCCGGACACCGCGACCTCCACCTCACCGTCAAAGGCCGCCGCATCGAAATCGAGCCCGCCGCCAAAACCACCGCCGCCGCCACCGGCCAGTTCGACATCGCCGACACCCGCCCAGCCTCCGAAATCGCCGCCCTCCTCAAACACCGCCGCTTCGACCCCGTCTGGAAAGATTGGGACGAAGCCATCCTCCTCCACGCCCCCTGACCGTACGCCGACGCGCTCCCTCCATCCTGCGCTTCCGAACAGCACCCCGCGCAGAGCCTCGCCCCTCTCGCCGAGTCGCCCCCGCACAACCACCGAAGCCCGCCCGGTGCCCAACCGCCAAACCACCCCACGGGCCGGAAGATGACGCCAAAGCCGTAGCGGCATGCGCTTCAACATCAAGGTTCCCTGAATATCGACATCGCCAAAAAATCGCCATCCGCCAATAGATTGTCTGTCCCTCTGCGGCCTTCTACACCATAGACCGACTGTCACCCTATGGCCTCAACATCAAGATTTCCTGAATATCGGCATCGCCTGAAGATCGTCACCCCCCAATAGATCGTCTGTCACCCTGCGGTCTTCCACACCATAGATCGTGTGTCACCCTATGGTCTGGATCTCCGCCC
>CAZYHO010000071.1:5534-14241 GCA_964647495.1 uncultured Akkermansia sp.
CTGCGGTCTTCCACACCATAGATCGTGTGTCACCCTATGGTCTGGATCTCCGCCCCCCGGTTTTCATTTCCGGTCCACGCCCATCGCCGCGGGCTCATGACGGGGCTGCGCTTCGATGCGATGCTTTTTCGTGGACGAAGGCGCGGTGATCCCTCAGGCTCGCGCGCATGCCGCCCCCGACAGGTTTTTTGTCCTCGCTGCCGCCGATGCTCGGTGTTGTTGTTCCTTCCGCGTACTGGCCGTTCGTGGTGCTCGCGGCCAGTGTGGCGTTCATCATTGTGGGCATCGGGAAGCTGAGGCTTCACCCGTTTCTGGCGCTGGTGCTGGCGGCGTTGCTGGCCGGGCTGCTGGCGGGCAAAGAGTCGTGGACGGTGGTCAATGCGGGCGGCCAGGAAGTGGTGTACGGGCCGTACCTGGGCGTCATGGAGACGATCGCCAAGGGGCTGGGTGACACGGTGCGGGGGATCGCGATTTCGATCGCGCTGGCGAGCATCATCGGGTTGTGCCTGATGGAAAGCGGCGCGGCGGACAAGGTGGTGCGGCGGTTTCTGGCGCTGTTCGGCGAAAAGCACGCCGGCTGGGCGCTTCTGTGGAGCACGTATGTGCTGAGTGTCCCGATTTTTTTCGACACGATGTTCATGCTGATGGCGCCGCTGGCGAAGGCGCTGCGGCTGCGCACCGGCAAAGATTATCTTCTGTACGTGCTGTGCGTGTGCTGCGGCGGCGTGATCACCCATTCCCTCACCGTCCCCCACCCCGGTCCGATCGCCGCCGTCGACAACCTCAAGGTCGACGTCGGATTCTCGATCCTCGCCGGGTTTTTCGGCGGCCTGATCCCGGCGGTCATCGGGTACTTCGCCTGTGTCTGGCTGAACCGCCGCGTCGTCGCCCCGTTGCGCGACTCCCCGGGATCCTCGCTCGATGACCTGCGCGCGCTGGTCGACAAGGACGAGCGCGAGCTGCCGGGATTGATCGCCTCGCTGACGCCGGTGCTCCTGCCGATCCTGCTCATCAGCGCCGCGTCCTTCGCAAAGGTCGTGGCGGACACCGCGGCCCTGGGCGCTGGCTGGAGCCAGTCTGTCCTCGGTCTCTTCGGCGGGCCGGAGGGATTCCAGACGCTCCGGCATTACGTCGATTTCATCGGCGACAAAAACATAGCGCTGGGTATCGGCGCGGTCATCGCCCTCGTGCTGCTCGTCAAACAACGCGGCTACGGACTGGCCACGGTCGAGAAGCTGATGGGGCCGCCGATCGAGACGGCCGCCGTGATCATTCTGATCACGGCCGCGGGAGGCGCCTTCGGATTCATGCTGCGCAGCGTGGGCGTGGGCGATGCCATCAAGGCCGCCGCCGGTGGCAGCAATCTCAACCTCCTCGCGCTGGCCTACGCCGTGGCCTTCGTCATCCGCGTCGCCCAGGGCAGCGCGACCGTGGCCATGCTCACGACCAGTGCCATGATCGCCCCGATGCTCGAAGGCATGACCCTGCCGTTCCACACGCTGTATGTTTTCCTGGTCATCGGCTGGGGATCCATGGCCTGCTCGTGGATGAACGACTCGGGCTTCTGGGTGGTCTCGCGGCTCGGCGGCCTGACGGAACGCGAAACCCTGCGCTCGTGGACGGTCTTGCTCACCGTGCTCTCGGTGAGCGGTTTCATCGTCACGTTCATCGCCTCGAAACTCCTCCCTCTCGTGTGACCCCTCGTTTGACCGCGCGCCTCAAAGCGCGGCCTCCCCGCGCGTCTTGATTTAAAGCGTGATCTTCGGGACTTCGCTGAGCATGTCGCGGTAGCGGTTGCTGACCTTTTTCAGGTCCACCGTGTTGAGGAAACTGGAAAAGGCGAGGTAACTGAAAAGATAACCGGGATCGGCGGCCCAGGGCGGGACGAAACGCGGCTGGCGGAGCAGGCCGGCGCCGGCCATCTGGCCCAGCGCGGGGATGTCCAGCAGGTCGAGCTTTCCGCAGAAGAGCAGACGCAGCACGTCGGAGCGGCCGGTGCTCACCGTGCTGCGGAGGAAGCTGTGCACGCGGATCAGGCCATCGAGATAAACGATGTCCTTGGTCAGCGGATGGCCTCCGCGCAACGGCGCGCCACGGAAAACGCGCCACGCCGCGTCGTACGCGCGATTCTCGTCGCCCGTGCGTTCCAGGAAGTAACCGTAGATTTCCAGGAAATCCGCGCCGCCGATGGCCATCTGGATCGCGAAGACGCGGTCGGCGAGGCGCCGGAGACGGTGCGGATCCATGGCGCCCGTGATGAATTCCGCGAACACCGCCAGGCCCTCCTGCGTGCGCGTCGTGCCGGGATGCCCGGCGCCGAGCATGACGAGATCGGGCTGGGCGCGTCCGTTCAGCGATGTGACGATGTGGATGCCGGCCTCGTGCTGGATGAGCTGTTCCGCTTCCTTTCGGGAAAAAACCGACCCCTTGCGCAGGCGGATGCGCTGCGAGCCGGCGAGCGCCCGGGTCATCAGGTTGCGCACGACCCGCACGCGCGGCGCCGCCTCCCCGAACATCTCCGCCACCGCCTCCCGCATCATCGCCGCCACATCCTCCGCCCGCAGGTCGTCCTCGCCCGGCGGCGCCAGCACCCGGGTGTCCAGGTGCTCGAGCACCTCGTTGAACCGCAGCGCCAGCCCCAGCGATGTCGTGCCTTCGTCCGGCAATGGGTCGCTCGGCGCCCCGAACAACCGGCGCGACTCCATGTGAAATTCCGGACGCCCCAGCCCGGCGAGCATCCGGGCGCCGCCGGCCACCGCATCGCACAGGCGCGTCAGCCAGGCATCGATCATCGTGTCCGACGTGATGAACCGCCGCGCCTCGCGCACGCCGGCCAAGGTGGGTTCGGCATCGAACACCGGATACTGGATCAAGGGCAGCTCCCGCGCCTTCGCCGCAAAAAACCGCACGCGCACCTCCGGAGGCCAGAGCAGCGCCCGCATAATGCGCACCGGCCGCTCGGCCTCGCGCAGAATCGCGCAGGCGCGGCGCACTCGGTCTTTTTCGCGCGGGCTCAATTTCATGGCAGCGGGGTCGCGAGTGTAACCGATTCTCCCAAAGCGGAAGCAAGAAATGCCCCGACGCGCCCGGTGCGTCCGGCTCGTCCGGCGCGCCCGAGCCACCCGCGAAACCCGGGATCCGCGACCCGCGTATCGTGTCGCATCGCGTCGCATCGTGTCGCATCGCATCGCGTCGCATTTCTGTTTCCATTTCGGTTTCCATGCCAGAACGTCGAGCCCACCATGTCGCCGGCCGCGCCGTCCCCTGCTCCTTCCCCGTTGTTTCACGTCGTGCTGGTGGAGCCCGAAATCCCGCCAAACACGGGGGCCATCGGCCGCCTCTGCGTTGCCACCGGCTCGCGCCTCCACCTCGTCAAACCGCTCGGTTTCCGCATCGACGACCACACCCTGGCCCGCGCCGGCCTGGACTATTGGCGCCACCTCGACTGGCGCCTCTGGGACTCCCTCGCCCAATTGCAGACGGAAGCGCCGGACGACCCACCCGCCGAGGGCCACCCGCCGCCGCGCTTCTTCTACCTGACCACGAAAACCCGCCGCCCCTACTGGGAGGCCACATTCTCGGCAGGCGACTTCCTCGTCTTCGGCCGCGAAACACGCGGCCTGCCCGGCTCCCTGCTGGCCGCCCACCCCGATCGATGCCTCACGATCCCGATGGCGCCCGCCGCCCGCAGCCTGAATCTCGCCACCGCTGCCGGCATCGTCATGTACGAAGCATTCCGCCAGCTCCACTCAAACCAGACAGGCCACGCAAAACACCACTGAGCCGCGCGCAGCGTCACGCGGAACCCCACTTCCGCCCCCAAGCGTCGCTCCCCGGCTGAAATCCGGTCTCCAGCCGAAAATCCTGCGTCAGGGTGGGGACAGACCCCTTACGCGATCCGTCAGGGTGGGGACAGACCCCTTACGCGATCTCCGGCGCCGCCGCTTTCCCTTGCGGGCGCTCCCGGGCGGCCGGAGGTTGTGCCCAATGGAAGACCGGTACGGCCATCGCATCAGCTACCTGCGCCTGTCCGTGACGGACCGGTGCAACGAACGCTGCCGTTATTGCCTGCCCGAGGAACAGCAGGTCTGGCTTCCCCGGGCCGGCATCATGAGTTTCGAGGAAACCGTCCGCGTGGTGCGCGTCGCCACCTCGCTCGGTGTGCGCCGGCTGCGCGTGACCGGCGGCGAGCCGCTGGTGCGCCGCGGGGTGATCGGGTTCATCCGGGCACTCGCAGCGGTTCCGGGCATCGAGGAAATCGGCCTTTCCACCAACGGCACCCTGCTGGTGGCGCCCGACCCCGAAGACGGCACGACGGAATCCACGGCGCGGCGCCTTGCCGCCGCCGGTGTTCGCACGCTCAATGTGTCCCTGGACACGCTCGACCGCGCCCGGTACGCCCTCGCCACGGGCCGCGACTACCTGCCCCGCGTCCTCGATGGCCTGGAGGCCGCCCGCGACGCCGGATTTTCCCGCATCCGGCTCAATTGCGTCCTGATGCGCGGCACCAGCGAGGACGCGCTGCCCGATCTGGTCGATTTCGCGCACGCGCACGGGCACCTGCTGCGCTTCATCGAACTGATGCCTGTCAGCCGCGCCGATGTGCTCCGCGAAGATTCGTTTCTCAGCACGCTGGAGGCGCGCCGCCGGCTCGAAGAACGATTCGGCCCGCTGATCCCGCGCCCAGACTTCCGCACCAACGGCCCGGCCGCCTATTTCGAAATCCCGGAACGCCGCCAGCTCATCGGCCTCATCGGCGCGATGACCAACCTCCACTTCTGCGAGTCGTGCAACAAACTCCGCCTGACCTGCGACGGCAAACTGCGCCCGTGCCTCGGCAGCCACCTCGAATTCGACCTGCTCGGCGTCATGCGCGCCGGTGCCACCGACCTCCAGCTCGCGGACTTCTTCCGCGGCGTGGTCGACCGCAAACCGAAAGAACACGATTTCCGAAACGGCTATCTGCCGCTCCGCCACATGACCGCCATCGGCGGCTGAAGGCAGGAATCGCCTTGCGCCCCCTCCCCCAGTCCCCCACTGTGATCCCCATGCATTCCGAGCACGAATTGAAGCGCGAAGTCGAGGCGATCCAGATCCCCAGCGGGGATACGGTCGTCCTGCCGCTCGGCCTCAAAGTCATCATCACCCAGTCACTCGGCGGCACCTACACCGTGGCCACCGACCACGGCCTGGCCCGCATTTCCTCCAAGGACGCCGACGCGCTCGGCCTCGACATCGCCCCCAAAACCAAGGCGACCGAAACCTACGGCGAATCACCCCTCTCCGGATCCGAACTCGACAACGCCATCTGGGAACAACTCAAAAACGTCTACGACCCCGAAATTCCCGTCAACATCGTGGATCTCGGCCTGGTCTACGACATGGTCTCCGAGATTCCCGAAGACAGCCCCGAGAGCGGCGCCACCGTCACCGTCAAAATGACTCTCACCGCTCCGGGATGCGGCATGGGGCCGACCATCGCCGCCGACGCCCAAAGCCGGATTCTCACCATCCCCGGTGTCGATGAAGCCCGCGTGGATCTCGTCTGGGATCCGCCGTGGAATCAGGAAATGATCAGCATCGAGGGAAAGATGAAACTCGGCATGATCTGACCCGGCGACCGCGCGCCGCATGCCTCAAGCCTCCGCCATCCCCGCCACCGAAATCGTCCGACAGGCGAAGTCAAACCTCGCCTTCGCACTCGCCTGCCTGCCCGCGGACCGCCGGCGCGACATGACCACCTTCTACGCCTTTTGCCGCGTGGTGGACGACATCGCCGACGAAGGCGCCCTCTCGGTCAAAGACCGGCGCATCCAGCTCGGCGCCTGGCGCCGCATCGTCTCCGGGGAGCAGGCGCCCGCCAGTACCCTGGCCCGCGACCTCGTCGCCCTGCCGGAACGCCATCGATTCGATCCCGCCCTGCTCGGGGAAATCATCGACGGCTGCGCCATGGATCTGGAAATCCGGAGGTACGCCACCTTCGACGACCTGCGCGTCTATTGCCACAAGGTGGCCGGCGTCGTCGGCCTGGTCAGCCTGCGCATCTTCGGCCTGCCCGCGGGCGCCGGCGATGACTACGCCGAAACCCTCGGCCTCGCGCTCCAGTTGACCAACATCCTCCGCGATGTCGGCGCCGACTGGGAAAACGACCAGCGCCTTTACCTCCCGCTCGAAGATCTCGCCACCCACGGCGTGTCGGTCGAGGACATCGCCCGCCGGCGGCAGACACCCGCGTTCGACGCGCTCATGCGTTTCGAAAGCGACCGCGCCATGCATTATTTCCAGCAAGCGCTGGCCGCCCGCCCCGACGCGTGGCTCGGCCGCCTCCAGGCCTCCGAGGCCATGCGCCGCATCTACCTCGGCATCCTCCACCAAATGCGAGCCGACGGCCACCGCGTCCTCGAACGCCGCTACCGCCTCTCCACCATCCGCAAACTCGCCATCCTCGCCGCCGCCTGGATCCGCAGCCGCCGGGGCTCACCGCTCGCCTGAACTCTCTGACCACCCCCCGAAAAAGAACAACCCCACAGCAAAAACCTCAGTCCCTTCCGTCCTTTAGGTCCTTTTAGTCCTTCGCCCTCCCAACAATAAACAAAGCCCCACGCCTCATCGCGCGCCACCCGGGAGCGGAGCGAGCGCTGGTGGAAGGATCTCGACGATATCGGCGAAGACGACGCCGTCAGGGGTCGAGAGCGCGTTGCAGCGGCCCCAGAGCGTGGTACCTTCGGGCTCCGAGAGCAGATCGGCGATGAAGGCGTCGGCGGGCAGGCGGAAAAACGCGCGTGGCTGGCTGAGGTAGTCGAATTGGTACTCGGAGAGCAGACCGCCGAGCGGCTTGAGGCCGGCCTCGATTTCGGCGCGCAGCGATGGCGGGAACGGCTCGAGGCGGATGCCGATGGCGCCGAATTCCACCGGCACCGGCAGTTCCCGGCGCGTGAGCACGACGAGGCGCAGCATGTAGTCCGCGGACATCTCGCGCCGGATGACCTGCAGGTCGATCGGCGACCGGTGGTACGCCGCGAGCGTGCTTGTCATGTCGTGGTCGTGGACCAGCAGGGCGCGTTCATTGGCCGGCATTGCCTCGGGCTCCACGAACTGGATGGCGGGCATCGGGCGCCCGTCCTGCTCATAGAAAAAGTGCAGCGGCATGACCAGGTGCATGGCCTCGGCCAGCGCGCGTTCCTGTTTCATCGAAAAACTCATGTGTAGCGGCCTCCCCGGTGGTGGGGCAGGAAAAATTCGTGCAGCAACCGGTCCACTTGCAGCAGGCCGTCCCGCGTCAGCCGGATCTCGTCCTCCGGCCCGTCATCCGTGACAAATCCTTCCGCGGCAAGCCACGACAACGGCGCCGCGAACCGCCGACGCACATCGACCCCGAACTTCGCGAGATAATGCGACGGCCTGACGGATCCGAGCTTGAGCTGCAGGATGAATTCGCGGATCAGGCGCTCGTCCGGATCCGTCACGTACGCGCGGAAAATGGCGTGTTCGCCGCGCTCGATGGCATCGCAGTACGCCGCGATGTCCGCGTTGTTCTGAAGGTGGACGCCGCCGAGGTGGCCGAAACTCGCCACGCCGAGCGGCAGCAGGTCCGCGCCGCTGAAAAGCCCGTCGCGATACACGAAACGCGTCGTCGCCTTGTTTTTCACGATCGTGTAAGCGCTGCTGATTTCATAGCCGTCCTGCTCGAAGGCGGCGAACGCCTCGCTCACCCACCGCCGCTTCGTCGGCCAGTCGGCCACCGGCGCCACAAGTTTCCCCTGATCCTGCATCTGCTGGTAAATTCCGGTGTTATACGGCACCTCCATCTGGTAAACCGTCAGGCAGTCGGGCTCCATCGCGCGCGCCTTCTCGATGCAGCGTTTCCAGTTTTCCTCGGTCTCCTCGACCATGCCGGCGATGAGGTCGATATTGATCTGGGGAAACCCGATGCTCCGCGCGTGGCTGTAGGCGCGCTCGATCTCCTTGCTGCGATGCGCGCGGCCGTTGATCTCCAGAATGTGATCGTCGAAATTCTCCACGCCCAGGCTCAGCCGCGTCACACCCATCGCCCGGATCGCGTCGAGCTTCTTCTCGGTCAGCGTGCCGGGCTCGCACTCGAACGTGACTTCCTCGATTTCATCCCAGGGCAGCAGCGCCTTCATGTGGCGCGTCAATTCCTCGAGCTGCGGGACCGAGAGATAACTCGGGGTGCCTCCGCCGAAGTAGACGAAGCGCGGTTTTCTGCCCTCGAGGTACCGGCGGCCGGCGTACATCTCGAATTCGCGCATGCCGGCGCGCACGTAGCGTTTGATCTCGTCCGGCCGCTTGTCGGTGTAGACGCGGAAATAACAGAAGTGGCACCGCTTCCGGCAAAACGGAATGTGGAAATAGACGCCGAGCGGCACCTCGGGCCGCGGGTCGCCGTCGAGCACGCGCGCCACTTCGGGCACGAACTCGCTCCGCCAGTACGCGTACGGCGGGTAGTTCGAGACGAAGTAGTTGCCTGCCTCCGTGGCGGCAAGCGGCTTCGGCGGCGCGGTGGCCGCCGGTGTGGCGGTGGGGCTGGACATGGCACGAAGCGCCGGGGGAACAGGCGCCAACCGGACAAGGTTGCCCCGAATGCCCAGAAGGCCAGCCTTATCTGGGGAGGGGAGATTCTCCCAGCCCGGCGGCTCAGTGCATTTCCACCGCGCACGTCCCCAGGCCGCCGCGGTAGTAGTTGAAT
>CAZYHO010000072.1:0-3976 GCA_964647495.1 uncultured Akkermansia sp.
TTCACGGTTCGACACCGGAGCCGGTCGAGGCGCGTTTTTTCGGCCGGGGGTCTTGGATCTGCCACCCATTCAAAGCAGGATCACTGCCAAGTCGGCACGAGCGTGGCTCGTGCCGACTTTCCCGATCGCCGCCGCTGGTCTCCTCCACCCGGATTACGGCGCCGCGAGCTGACGGACCCGGAAGAAGCTGGTGGATCCGTCGGGGAGCGTGCCACCAGGCGTGATGAGTGCGCTGACGTTTCCGTTGATCGTCGTGGAGGTTCCGGCGGAAGGCACCGAGGAGAAACCGGGGGCGACGCTCCACTTCGATGCGGCGGGCGGATCGCTCGACGGCTGGAAGCCGATGGTGTAGTCAAGCGCGTAGTTGGCGCCTGCCTCGGAATCGAAGGTCACTGCGAAGGCCCCGGTCCCCGCGTTGAACTGGAAGTTCGTAATCGCGAATCCTCCGCTGGGCGGCGGAAATGATGGTTCGACGAGCGGAATGCCCGTGTTGGCCGGCTGGAGCAGGCCCGGGTTGCTGTCGAGCGGCCGGAAAACCGAGCGGTCGAACGCCGCGTGCTCTCCCACCGCCCACCAGATCTCATAGCCGGAGCCGCCTCCGGACTCGTAATGATATCCTTCGAAGTCGTATTCGCCCTCGGCGAGCGTGATGAAACCGATCGCATCGACGTTTCCGGAGAGCATGTCGGCGACCATGGCCGTGTCGCCTCCGATGTCATCGAGCACGGCGCCTGCAGCATCGCCGGTACCGGCGTCGCCCGCGCTCGCGAAGTTCTGCCCGACAATCCGGAAGGCGGATCCGTCATCCGAGAACAAACAGAACGTGACCGGGACGGACTCTCCCGCCGTGCCATTCTGGTTATCGACTTTGAGCCGGCCGGAAATCTTCGTGATATAGTGATCCGCCGGTCCCACCGGCATCACGCTGTTCACGCCGGCGTAACTGGCGCCGACGATGCTGCCACCGTCCGCCGAGTCGCGCAACAGCAGCATGGAGGCCGTGCCGGTCGTGGCCAGGTCCTGGGCGACCGTTTCGTTGACCATGCTGATAGCCTGCTCCATGAAGGGGGAGGCGATGAGCGGGATTTCCATGTTGATGACCACGGCCGGCTCATCCAGGGAAATCGCGTCGCCGAAATCCGCAATGCGCAACGGCGTCTGGCCGCCGGTGAAGCCTCCGGCGATCAAATTGCCCAATTGCCAGCGGAGATTGAAGGTCGAGCCTCCCTCGAGTTCGTACATATAAGCCTCGAATTCGTAGCTTTGGCCTTCCCGCAGGCGGATATGACCGTATGCGTCGGTGTTTCCGGCGGGATAGTCCGCCGTGAGCGTCATGTCACCGCCATTGTCCACCAAGGTGGCGGTCTGGTTCAACTCGAAGTCATTGACGGCGAGAAAATCCTCCCCAAGGATGCGAAGGCTGGCTCCGTCGTCACAGAACAGGCCGAAGGTGACATCGATGAGTTCGTTGGCGGTGCCATTGTTGTTCGCGTCGCCGTCCACCGTCATGCGGCCGGTGATTTTGGTGAAGTAGTAATCCCAGTCAGGAACGCCCGGGTAGCCCGGCATGGCGGCTTCGCCGATCTCCAGCACATCCCGCACGTCCTCGGCCACCGGCGGCGTGCCGTTGTCGATCGCGTATTCGAGGTACTTGCGCAGGGCCGGCAGATTGTTCCCCCGGCCGGTGGCGCGGCCGAAATTCGCATTGGCGACCGCGGCCGGCGCTGTGAGATGCAGCGTGTTCACCGTGTTTATCTCGGGGAGCGTGGCCGTGCTGCCGAGAGGCAGCCATTGCGCCTCGCCGGCGTTCGGGCGGCTGCCGGTGGCGGAAGTGATTTCGCAAAAGGCCCCGCCCGTGCCCTCCCAGTTCACCAACGTCACGTCATAGCCGCCTGCCGCCAGCGTGATGACACCGCGCGTATTGGAGTCCCCGGTCCCGGTCTCGTACACGAGCGTCGATGGGTCCAGCGGGTCGATGTAACCCGCGCCCGCCACGGCGCTCCAGCTTTGCCCCGCGACTCGCAGGGCGAATCCGTCGTCCGAGCGCACCTGGAAGGTATAGGTTCCCGCCGTGGGGACGGAAATCCGGGTTTTGGCGACGAGCAGGAAATCATTGTCATCCGCGCCATCCACTTCCCCGGGAAAAGGGATCGGGTCGGTGGAGAGTATCGGGCCGCCTTGCGCGTTGGTTTGCGGATCGGTGAAATCGATGTAAGGCACAAGTTCCTCGGTCGCGGCGCCCTCGCCGAGCAGCGCCCGGTCCACAGCATCGATGATGTGGCCGGCCAGGGGAGAATCGAATTCTCTCACCACGCGCACACTCCAGTGGCCGGCCGTATTGGGCGGCAGGTTGAAGTTGGCCCCAGGCGGGATCACCGAGCCGTGGCGAATGCCGGGGAAGGGTGTGGGGGAATTCGTGGAATACTCGACGATATAGCGGAAAGCCGGGGGATCGGTTGACTCATCCTGGGACGTGCCCGGTTGAAGCAGCGGGGAAACCGGATCGTCCGGACCGTAACCCGAACGATGGTCGTTCCACGGGCCGGTATTGAAATGGACGGCGTCCTCGGCGTTGCCCGCGTTGTTCGGCTCGCCCGCGCCCCAATTCATGAATTCTCCATAAGGATCATTGTTGAGGAATTTCCAGCCGTTGAGCCGGTTCGCCTCGTCGGCCGCGCCGAATGTCTGGGATTCCTGCGCGTCCTCCTCCCCCTCATCCAGTTCAAGGAGCCCCTCGCGGTCCGTCAGTCCGATCCAGAGGTCGCCGCCCTGCCGGTTCAAGGTGCGGCGGATGAACAAATCTTTCTGGGCGGAAGTGAGGGAGAACAGGTTTCCGGGGACGGTGCCGTTGACGGGGTCCATCTTGCCTCGGGCCTCCTCCACCGCATCCCTGAACGTCAGCGTAGCCGTGCCGTTCGTCTCGTAGATGCGCCAGGTGCCGCCGGGACCGAAGGGAGCCTGGAAAAGCTCCTGAGCCGGAGCCCAGGAAGCCGAATACACACCGGCGGCAAGGCCGGACGCGACTATCCGCCACCAGTGGCGGCGCGAGGATGGGGGTTGGGCTTTCATGTGGGGATCGGGGTTGGGGTTTCTGAACACCCCCGCCGCCAGTCCGCTCCATCTGTCGATTCCACCGGAGGCACACCTTTTTTGCGCAGGATGCAACCGGGAGAAAGAAAGACCTTCTCCACGATGAGAACAATGCCGGGCTGTCAGTCATGGGGGTTGTCAGCCACTCATGATTACACGGACAGGCGCCCCCCCTGTCAAACCCCATTGCCTGCTTTTTTCGTGACAGCCAAGGCGCCACCGCCACAACCGGGAGATTGCCGCCAGGCGCCATCCGGGTGTCAGGGGCGCTTCCACCGGATGCGGGTGAATGACTGATCGGCTTCCTCATCCCAGGGGATCAGGACCTCGATTGATTCCGCTGGCTCACCGCGGAGGATCCCGGTCGACAGCACCTTTTCGGCAACCCCGGTCGCCGGCTGCCAGTTTCCGAGGTCCGTACTGGATTCATATTCAAACGCCGAGGCGGGAATCCCCCGCCGCCTGTCGTAGACAAGGCGGAGGACGCGGGGACTTTCGCCGCTGAGTCCGACCGCGACGCTGGCCACCGATCGCGCGCGCGGATCGGTCAGCATCAGGTACTCCAGAGCGTTTGCCAGGCCGTCTCCATCCTCGTCCCCATCGGGATTGATGCCCAGCCGGAAAAAGTGGGTGCGCTCCCAGACATCGTCGATCCCGTTGCCATCGGTGTCCGCGCCTGACTGATCCGCCTGGGACCACCGGACGATATACAGGCGATCGGATTCGGTGAACTGGTCACCGGCGCCGGCGATCGCGAATCCATCCCGTCCCCATCGAATGCAGGCGCCGGCCCAGTCACCGAGACTGGACACGGGGAGCGCCAGAAATCCCCTGCTGGATCCATCAAGGACGCTATACGCCCTCAGCGCATTGTTCTGGACCAGAT
>CAZYHO010000072.1:4076-14199 GCA_964647495.1 uncultured Akkermansia sp.
TTCGGAAAGTCGACGCAGGGGAGCCCGCCTGACGGCAGGTCGGAAATGATGGTGAAGTCGCTGAAATTGATCAATCGGCCGGTGCTTGCGAGCACGACGCTTCCGCCGGCATCGATTTCGGCGCCAAATCTCTCGATCAACTGGCTGACCGAGCGATCCACGGTGACGCCTTCGGCGTCCACGATGAGGGAGGAGAAATCGAACCCCGAGGTGTAATTGTTGTATCCGGCAAAGAGATTTGGGCCCGCGGCCGGTTCGATGCGGGTCACTGTGTAGATGCCGGTTCGGCTGGCGCGCATCGTGGCGCCGTCGAAGACGGTGGCGCTGTGGTCAGAGGAACTGGCGAGCATGAAACTCAGGCCGCTGCCTTCAAGGACCTCGATGTCCTGCGCGTAATTGGCCGACCCCCACTGGCTGACGCCGAGCGGAATCCGGACCTGTGCCGGCGGGAAAACAGAGAGATCCAGCCGGCAGACTTCAGGGACGTCACCCAGGCCCACATAGAGATATCGGCCGTTGTGCGAAAGGGCCATGCAGCGGGCGACGGGCGTCGCCTGAAGATCGATCGGGTCGGAGACCAGTCCATTGAGAGGATTGATGGAAACCAGCTTTTTGCCGAGCGGGCCGGCCACGGTTTCCGGAATCGTGGCCCACAACAAATTGCGGGTGGAGTCGGCCACCAGATTGCTCACTGAAATCCGCACTTCATTGATGGAATCGGGTGTCGAAGCGAAGCCGCTGTTGACGATTTTCGATTGACTGTTGTTGAGGGTGTTGAGGTCGATGGATGACGAGTTGACACCGGCGGCGCAGGACAGGACACCCGCGAACCCGGGAATGGCGGGCACAGTCAAAGTGACGGAATCGCCCGCGGGGAGAGAGCCTATGTCCAGAGTGATTGTCTTGCCGGCGATATGTGGAGAGTATCCCGGAGCGACCGGTGGCTGGAGCGTCTGGCCTTCGGAGAATGTGGCCGAGAGCCTGGTGTTCAGCGAGGGATTTGGGCCGGCATTGGTCACGGTGACCTCGTAAGTGACCGGGCTGCCGGTGGTAGCCGGATTGGGGGATGCGGTCACCGTGACCGCGACGTCGGCGGGTGGATCTGCCGGGACGAGGCTGGCGCTGTTGACGAGATAGAGGGTATTGCCGTTGCTGAAGGCGAGGCCGGTTTCGCCCCAGCGGATGAATGAATTGACCGACCGGTATCTGGACTCGGGTATGACGGCAGAAAAGGGAAGCGACTCGATCGGATCCAGGCTGACCGGATCGAACGAGGTGATCCTGCTCCACCCCTGCGGGTAATCCCCCTCCAGGTAATAAACCCTGAATGTAGAGGGATCGGGGCACGGCCGGCCAATCACATTGATTTTGCCAATGCGGCGGGCTTCGGTGCCATTGGCGACTTCGCCCCATGCGGTATAGACCAGGTCACCGTCCGAGCGGAAGTTCAGCCCGAACCCGCTGAACAGAGGCAACACATCGATCTGCTGGATGCCCTGGGCGGTCAGCCGGAGGCGGCGGAAGCCGAACTCGGATGTTTCCGTATTCTGGCCGAAGAAGAGTGTTGGATCGGACGACGGCTCGATTTCATTGCTTCCGGTGTGGTCCTGGGTTTTCAACGGCCGGATCACTCCGTTATCGTACACGGCGACGCCGTTGTGCTCGGGCGTCACGCTGGCCCGCCTCTGGGAAATCACGAGGAGATTGGGCTGGCCGGCGACGGTGCACATATCCGCGGCGTACAGGGGGCCGTATATCGGATCGATACCGACGGCGAAAGTCGAGACCAATCCCATGGTGGCCGGGTTGATCCTGGCGATGGAGCCATTGCCGGCGAGGTGGCAATAGAGAAATTCGCCATTGCTGGTGAGGGCGAGTCTTTCCGGTGTGTTGCTCAGGTTGAGGGTGGCGGCGGTGGTGAGGTCGAGGGGGTTGAGGGCGGTGACTTTGTCGCCCCCGGCGGCCGGCTGGCTGATGTAAAGCAGCTGACGCCCGGCATCCCAGACAAGGTCTGAAATCGGCATCGAGACAGTCCGGAGGATGTCGAATGGGGTGGATTCGGTTTGGAGGCCTCCGCTGGTCACGGCGCGGAGGCGGAGCGGGGCGTTGGCGACCGGCGGGATCGAGACGGAGCCTGACCAGGTGCTGTTATCGAGGGTGACGGTGCCTGGGGTGACAGCGACGGTGGTGTCGTCGGGGAGGACGGCGCTGAGAGTCACCGGGCTGCTGTGGCCGGGGATGGGGCTGCCGGAGACACCAGTGATCCGAATGACGATCGGGACAGCGTTGGAGATATTGACGATCCTGGGTAGCGGATCCATTTGAACCGATGCCGGGTCGTTATCCGCCACGTTGATGTGCCGGCTCGCGGACTCAAAACCCTCGGCGAAGGCGGCTATGGCAACAGATGGGGCGGTGGTGTCCGGTTGCTCATTGTCAGCGGCCTGCAACGAGAACGTGGCGCTCGTCTGGCCGGCGGGGACGACGACGTTGGCCTGCACGGACACGAGCCCGGGGGCCGAACTGGTCAGGGAAACGGTGAGTGGCGCGGTGAGTGTGCCGGCCAGGACGACGGAACCGGTGGCGGTGTCGCCTTCGGTGACGGCAACCGGAAGTGTGAGAGTCAGCGTGCGGGGCTCGTTATCGGCCACGGTGATGGTGGCCGTGGCAGCGGGAATGCCGGGAGACTCGGCCGTGATGGTGGCGGTGACGTTGCCATCGATTCTTGAATCGTCGACAGCTCCGATGTTGAAGGAGAACTCCTTCTCTCCGGGGTTGATGGTCACGGTCGCCGGCAGGATGACTTCGTCGGCAGGACTGGCGCTGAGCGTGAAGGCGATGGGGGTGGTGGCGGTATGCGAAAGGACGACGGTGGCCACGCCGGCCGGGCTGCCTTCGGTGACCAGATCGGGCAATTGGAGCGTGGCCGAAGCGGTATCGTTGTCGATGAGCGTCAGCGTGCTGGCTGCCGATGTGACTCCGGGCCCCTCGGCGCTCAGGGTGACGGTGCGGGTGGGGTTCAGGAGTGTGTCGTCGATGACATCGAAGGCAAACACGACGCCGGTGGCGCCCGCGGGGACAACCACATTTTCCGGCAGGGCAAGCTGGCCGTCAGGAATGGCGGAAAAGGTGAGTGTCAGCGGTTCGAGGGGAGGAATGGAGACAAGCACGAGCCCTTCGTTTCCAGTGGATCCCTCGACAGCGCTGGCAGGGAGTTCGAGAGCCGTCTGCTGGTCGAGGTCCGCGGTGATGAGGATGCTGTCGATGGCGATGCCGTCCGAGGGCGCCTCGGAATTGTCATAGGCCGAGAATCGAACCAGCGCCGTGGAGGCCGAAGGGGCGCCGAGCGCAAAGAGGCTGGAATCCAGAGAGACGGTGAATTCCTCCCAGGACGCGGACAGGTCGGCCAGCGAGGCGACGGTGATCCACGATTGCCCGCCGTCGGTGCTCACAGCCACCCCGTCGTAGGCATGCTCGGTGGTGAAGATGCCGCCCGGGGGCGGATGGGCCTCATTTCCGAGGCTCTTTGCCTTGAATTGAAGCGTGATGTTTTTCCGTTGGCGCACGTCGACCGGCACAGCGACGGCGGCGGTGGCAAAGGTCGCGTCGGTCTCGCTGTCGTCCAGCACCAGGTGATGCGTGCCATCGGCGGGAGAAAAGTCCCCGGTCAGGCGCGCACGCCCGGTCCCGCTCGATATATCCGTCCAGTCCGGTCCCAGCTCGCCGGTATCAAACCCATCCTCGAAGAGCGTAATGGCCCGGGCAGGCGGAGTGAGGAGCGTCGCGGCCAGAACCGCAATCAGCAGGGCACGGAGTTTCATAGGGGATGGTGGTCGGGCAACAGGCTTGGAGTGAGTGGCGGGAGAAGAGAGTTGAAAGAAACCTGATGGGCGGTCGGGACGGTTGAGCGCCATGGCAAGTGTAAGGGATCACGCTACGAGGTCAAGGTTTTCCCGGGGCGTGCAATAAGTGCCCCGATCATCGGCAAGTTTGAAAGGCCGTGGTTTCCCGCGGAGCGCCGCACCCGGGAGCGCCGCAGTCTCCTGCGGCCTCGTGCGTATCGGAATGGGTGTGGCGCGTCGCGGTAGTCGCGGGGGGATTTGTTCGGGATAAAGGGTGGGGATTCAGGTATGGCGGCTGATGTGTGAGCGGGCCAGTCCGACTTGAGGGCGTGAGGGAGGGGCAAAAAGAAGCGGCGGAAGCGCGGGCTGTGGAGTGGCCGCGCCGCAGCCGCGAGGTGGTGGATCAGGGGTGAGTGGTTTTGGTTCCCCTGAAACTGATGATCAATCTGGGCCGCCGCGAGGACCGGCGGTCCTGATTTTCCACGACGACGTGGTTTTCGCGCCGGATTTCCCGGACCGGCTGGAGCAAGTGGAACTGCCTGCGGACCGGGGGATAATTTATCCCGGCTGCCGCCACCGGGAACGTCCGCAGCCGGCGGCGCCGGACCTGGAAATGGCGAGGTCAGGACCAGAGCCACTATCAGGGCGAGCATGCCCGCGACGAAATAAATGACGACGGCGCCGTGTATGGAATAGCTTCTCTTCTCGCCGCCCAGGAAAAACCCTTCCGACCCGATCGTTCCTCTTTCATCGGCCTCGATCGCCAGCGAAAGGGCCTCCTCCTCGCTTACATCGCGAGTCTTCACGGTCACTTCCATCGTGGCATAGCCCACAAGAACCGACGTCACGATGTGACAGAGGAACAGGAGAAGGATCGCTTTCATGATGAGGACACTCCCTCGCATCTCACGACACCGTCCGAGGCTTCATAATCAACGGCGGCGATTCCGCCAAGTGCCGATTCGCCAAAAAACTTCATCGAAATGCAAGGAGGCTGAAAGGACCGCCGATCGCGCCGCGTTTGACCGCAGCCTGAGACGCCGGCGCGAGCGCGCCGGGGCGTCGTCAGCTTCACAACCCACCACACCACCACTCCGATGCCTCGATTCTTTCTCCGTGCGGCTCCGATGTCGCTCATTCTGCTCGGCGGGCTGCTCGCGCAGGCGGACCGCTCCGCCCAGGTCCCCGCTACGCCACCCGAAACGCCCACCCCTTTCCCTCCCGACGGCAAGCCGCCGCGGCCTGCGCTCACGAGCCAGGTCGCGGCGGTCACGCTGTATCGCGATACCGCCCGCGTCACCCGCAGCGTGCAGGTGCCGGCCGGCCGCGCGGGCGCCGGCGAATTCGTGATCACCCCGCTCCCGACCGCCACCGTGCCCGAGTCCGTGCACGCCGACCGCGAGGCCGGCGTGTCGGTGCGCTCGGTGAGCTGCCGGCCGCGCGACCCGCTCAACCCGGACCACCTCAACGCCGAAGTCAACCGCCTCGACCGCAGCATCCGCGAAACCGAACGCGCCATGGCCATGGCACGCAACGAGATCGCCCTGCGCCGCATCCGCCAGGAATTCCTGCGCTCGCTCGGCGAATTCGTCGCGCCGGCCGCCGCGCAGGAAATGACCCACGGCGTCCTGCAGGCGGACGAGCTGGCCAAGGTGACCGCCATGCACTTTCGCGAGTACGAATCCGCCTCCCAGGAAATCCTCGACAATGACTTCGATCTCCAGGACGCCGCCGGGAAACTCAAGGCGCTTCGCACCGAACGCGACGCGCTCGCCGCCGGCCCGCCTGTGACGTACGAAGCGGTGGTCCACCTCGACGCCGGCGAGGGCGGCGGCGGCACATTTCACCTGCACTACCTCGTCCGCGACTGCGGCTGGAGCCCGTCCTACAATGTTCGCGGTGATTCGCGCCGGAACGAGGCCGAGGTCGAATTCAACGCCCTCATCCATCAAGTCAGCGGCGAGGACTGGGCCGACACCGCCCTCGTCCTGTCCACCGCCTCTCCGGCGGTCGCCGCCTCCAACCCGCAGCTCGAGCCGCTTTACGTCGCGCTGGCGCACAACGGCGATGCGGACGAACCAAGGCGCGGGTGGGCGACAACAGCGACAACGGCCCAGCGCTTCATGGACAAGAGCGGAAAACCCGCGGATCCGCACGCCGCAAAGGGCGAGCAGGCGTTCCAGGTGGCCGCCAACGACTTCGCCGCGAGCGTGCAGTTGGTCGAGCTTTCCGAGCGCCTGAGCGACCTCCGCCGCCTCGATCACTACACCCCGGCCCGCGACCTCGCCATCGATTACCCGCTCGCACAGCGCGCCACCGTGGTCAGCCGGCGCCAGTCGCAAATCGTCCCCGTCCTCCGCCACTCGACGCCGGCCGTCTTCCAGCACGTCACCGCCCCGGTGCTCACCGCCGCCGTCTTCCGCGAAGCCATCGTCACCAATACATCCGATCACGACCTGCTCGGCGGTCCGGTCAGCATTTACCTCGACGGCGCCTTCACCAGCCGCCAGACACTCCCGACCATCGCCCGCGGCCGCGCGGTCACACTCGGGTTCGGCATCGACGGCCAGCTCCGCGCCCGCCGCACGCTGGCCGACCGCGGCGAGGACGTCCAGGGCGGCAACCGCCGCGTCACCGTGACCACGGAAGTCGTCATAGACAGCTCGAAGGACCAGCCAGTCACCGTGCACCTCCGCGAACGGCTGCCGCACTACGAGGACACGGCGAGCCTGCGCGTCACGCTCGACACGCTCTCGCACCCGCTCAGCGAGGAGAGCGACTACGCGCGCTTCGAGCGGCCCAAGGGCCTGCTGCTCTGGTCGCTGCCGGTCAATCCGGGCGCCGGCGCCCAGGCGACAACGCTGCGGTACACGTATTCGCTCGAGTTCGACAAAAACCTCGTGCTCAGCGACATCGCCGCCGATCAGAAGGCGCGTCTGCGGGAGGCATTCCAGCGTCAGAAGGCGCATCGAGAAACTTCCCCGGATTGAGCACGCCGCGCGGGTCCAGCGCCCGTTTCAGGCGCCGGTGCAGATCGAGGGCGCCGGCGCCGACCGCATCCGCAAACCATCGCCGCTTCGCCAGCCCGATGCCGTGCTCGCCCGTGATGGCGCCGCCGATTTCGATGACGAACCGGAACAGCTCGTCCAGCGCCGCCTCCGCCGGCACCGACACCGCCGGATCTGCCATGTCCCCGACCATCAGGTTGACGTGGATATTGCCGTCCCCCGCGTGGCCGAAACACGCGATCGCAATGCCGGTCCGCCGCTGCAGGCCATCGCAGAAATCCACCAGCGCCACCAGCCGGCCACGCGGCACCACCACGTCCTCGTTCAGCTTCGTCAGTCCCGTGTCGCGCAGGCTGTACGAAAATTCCCGCCGCTGCTCCCACAGCCGCTCGATCGCCGCCTCGTCGGGCGCGCGCACGACCGCAAGCGCCCGCCTGCCGCCTAACAAAACCTCAAGCTCGGCGCACTCCGCGGCCACCGCGGCCGGCCGACCATCGACTTCCAGCATGAGAAGCACGTCGCCGGGAGGCAGGGCGTCCGGCCCGAGCCGGCGGCGCGCGGCCGCGATCGTGAAGCGGTCGGAGATTTCCAGGGCCGCGGGCAGGTGGCCGGCCTGAAAGACTGCCTGCACCGCCGCGGCCGCCTCCGCGAACGTCGCGAAAGTGGCCGTCAGGCCGGCGCGCGCCGGCGGATGCGGGACGAGCCGGAGCGTGGCTTCTGTCACCACGCCGAGCATGCCCTCCGATCCCACGAAGATCCCGACCAGGTCGAACCCTGTCTTGTTCTTGTGACACCGGCTGCCGGCGCGCGCGACCGTGCCGTCGGCAAGCACGACCTCCAGGCCAAGCACATAGGGACGCGTGACGCCGTACTTGAGGCACTTCGGCCCGCCGGCATTGGTCGCGATGTTCCCGCCGATCGAACACTCCTTCAGGCTCGCCGGATCCGGCGGGTAATACCACCCGAGCCGCCTCACCGCCGCCTGCAAGTCGCCGGTGATCACACCCGGCTCGACCACCGCCACCCCGTCGGCCACATCGATCTCCTTGATCCGGTTGAGCCGCGCGAGCGACAGCGCGATGCCACCGCGCACCGGCACGCAACCGCCCACGTACCCGACCCCCGCCCCGCGCGCGGTCACCGGCAGCCCGCGCGCGTTCGCAAACCGGAGAACCGCCGCCACGTCCGCCGTCGATTCCGCAAACACAACGACCTCCGGCGGGTGCGCGGCAAACCACTTGTCGCCACTGTGCGCCTCCACCGCGGCGGCGGCCGCGGTCACTTTCCCGCCACCCAGCAGCAGCCTCAGCTCATGCTCCAGATCCTCCGCGCACATCCCCACGCCATAGCCGGAGCCGGACTCCCGCGCAAATAAAGGCGCCTGTGCTTCCCACAGGGCTTCAGTGGCAGACCACCCTCCCTGCAACCAGGACGCGATGGCGAACACGTTGGAATGAATCGGCTTCAGCCGCAACCGGCAGCGAGACGCGAAGCCATGATGCTCCATGGCTTGTGCGTGCCATGCTTTGGCGCCTGACTGAAGTCGACACCCAACCGGCGGCTGCGTTGATCACCGGTTCACGGGTTGCCGGATTCCATTGAACGCAAGAGGGCCGTTTTACTAAAACACGCCGCGGAGGAGTTCGAGGCTTCGTTTGACGGCCGGGACGACCTCGTCCTTGCCTTCGTACTCCAGGGAAATCCAGCCGCGGTAGTCGGCTTTGCGGAGAAGATCGGCGATCACCTTGTAATCGATGTCGAGCGTGTACCATTCGCCGCCGCCGAAATAGGTTTTCGCCTGAAGGAGGACTGCCCGGGGCGCGAGCATGGCGAGCTTCGGGTACGGTTCTTCGAGGAAGTTTCCGGTGTCCAGCGTGACCTGGAGCCAGGGCGACTTGATGGCGTCGACGACGCGGAGCACGCCTTCGGGGGTGAGGCCGAGCCCCCAATGGTTTTCGAGGCCCATGATGACCCCGCGCTTTTCGGCTTCCGGCACGAGGCGCGCGAACGAATCGATGACCCACTTGAAGCCGTCGTCGTCGGTGTAGCCGTCGAGGCGGGGTTCGATGCCACGGTTCTTCATCAGTTCGTCGAAGTCCTTGCTTGTTCCCCAGCGGCCGGTGTTGACGCGGATGGTCGGGATGCCGAGTTCGTACGCCTCTTCGAGAAACTGGGTTGTTTTGAGGATGTTGTCGGTACGCCGCTGGGCATCGGGGGAGACAAACCCCTGGTGGGTCGAATACCCCATGAGCGGCAGGCCGAGGGTGAAAGCGCGGCGCTTGATGGCTCGCAGAGCGGCGGGCGAGGTATCGGGCAACTGGACCTGCAGGAGTTCCACGCCGTCAAAACCCAGCTCGTGAGCCAGTTCGAGGCATTTTTCAGGCGGGCGGTAATCGTCGTTCTTGAACCGCCAGAACGAATAGGTGCTCACGCCGATCGGGTGGCGGTGCCGGGCGGCGGAAGGAGCGGATCCCTCCGGCTTGGACTCGGCGCCGGCCATGGCCGGCAGCAGAACGGCGGGCGCGGCCGTGCGCAACAATTGGCGGCGGTTCATACAGCGCACCCTCTACCCAGACCACGCGGCCGCGCCACGGGAAAATTGAAGCGCCGGGAAGCGCCCCGATCATCAGCAAGCTTGAAAGGCCGGGGTTTCCCGCGGAACGCCGCACCCGGGAGCGCCGCAGTCGCCTGCGGCCTCGTGCGTAATCGGCATGGGAGCAAGGCTCTTGTGCGATGCCGAGAAAGTTGGCGCACTCTGTTCCTGGATCGGCTCCGCGGCAGGGCCGGCGAGCCGCAGGCGACTGCGGCGCTCCCAGGCAGGCTGCGCCGGCCACCATCTGCTTCCCATTTCCACAATAATACAACACGCTCAGAATTGAACTCGCAGGATGAATAGTATACGAGTCCCTTTTCACCTCTTGTTCATATCCCTCCCTGCTTGCTCATGATCGGGACCGGGCAGGGCGGCGCGTCCCGCTCCTCGCTCCGAACCGCCGCTCCGCCGGTCTCGTCTTGCCACGTCTCGTGTTGCTCCGGTTTTTAACCCGGCCTGCGTCTGGTGCTGATATCGTGGCGCAACGGGAAGAAATCGTCGTCTGACAGGAATTGGCGCGTGTCTATGGTTGGCCTTTGGTTTCAGCGATGGTGACTGTTTCCTGGATATGCGATGCGAGGCCATCGGCACGCGACTTTGGATCGAACAGCGTGTTGTCATGCCGGTAAAACCCTGTAAGCACTTCGGCCAGCCTCTCGGCAACCCGCATATTGCAGGAA
>CAZYHO010000073.1:0-14191 GCA_964647495.1 uncultured Akkermansia sp.
CGCCACAGGGAAGCCCTTCCCCTGCATCGACAAGCTCCTCTGGTGCCTGCGCCAGGAGCACGGCGAGGCCACCGACAGCCAGGCACTTCCACTTCCTCCTCGCAGGATTGCCATTCATGCCGTTCGTGAACTTCGTGATCAAAAACGCCGACGCACCTGGCGACAGATCGCAGTCGAGGAACCACGGATTGCGCGGATTGACGCGGATTGACGCGGATGGGAAGGCGGGCGGAAGCATGGTTCACGGTTCACGGGGTGCAGAGTGCGCACAAGTCCGTTGGAAAGGAACGGAAGAGCTGTTCCTCTATCCTATCTCCGTGGCCGCCGGTCCATTCGTGACCCAACGACCTTCCCTCATCCCTCGCCTCGGGGGCTCTGCCCGCGAACCCCGGGATTTATCGCCTTGCCACGGCTCCGGCGGGTGGGCCAACCCCGGGCCACACGGCCCGGAGCCCGCCGTTTGCCGTCCGCAGACGGCGGTCGGGATGCATCCCTGCAGAGCCCTGTCCTCCGCTGCGGCCCGTTGCTCAAGAAGCTTTCTCTGACTTTGGCACAGAAACCGGGTGGCACGTTCACTGCGGTTGGTTGCCACTACAGTCCGGCATCGGGACACTCCCTTGTGTGATCCCACCCTCCCGGCGGGACGCCAACGGGTGTCGCACAGGGGCACTGGGGCCACAGGGGTTGGTGGAAAAACGGGGGGTTGCACATTGTCGGGATGGGCGGATATTCGGCGGCTTGCGCGCCCGGATGTCCAGAATCATTTTGTGTAGCCTCGTCCTGGTGGCGATGGCGGGCGCGCAGGTATTCGGGGTGGTGCGCGGTTACTGGTGTGAGTGCGCGGAGGTTCCGATGGTGGTGGGGGAGGTTGCGTGTGGAATTTCGGTGTGTGGCGGGGCTGAGGCGGACGGATGCGGATCTGAGGAGGGGCCGTGCGGGCACCCGGAGCCGCACAAGGAGATTCGCGATACTCTGATGACGACGATGGCGGTGATGGTTTTGCTGCCTTCGCCGCAAGTTTTCGATCTGTGTCCTTCGCTGATGGAACCGGACATTGCCGCGCGGGCGGCGGGCGGTGTGATTCCGGATGAATCGCGGCGTGTGTGCGAGCCGTGTCATGGCAGTCCGCCGGCGCCGTTGCTGGTGGCGCGAACGGTGGTGATGTTGGTGTGAGCGCGGATGACGGTCCGCTCCGTGCCTGGTGCCGGGGCGGGGCAGAGGCATCCGCATTTTCCGGTCGGCCCGAGGGGGCGCGACCGATCACTCACACCCGATCTCATCCCATGTTCAGAATTCTTTTTCCTGCCGTGCTTCTGGCCGTTTCGGTCCAGGCGCCGGCCGCCACGTTCACGGCGGACGCCGCGGTGGCGCACGCGCTCCGTCACAACCCGGATCTCGCGGCCGCGCGGCATCGCATCGGCGAGGCCGAGGGCCGGTTGATGCACGCCGGGCTGTGGGCGAACCCCGAAGTGGAGGCCGAGATCAAACCGAACGTGGAAGGCCGCGAATTTGGCGCCGGCGTGGGAGTGATGCAAAAGATCCCGCTGGGCGGGCGGCTGCGGCTGGAGCGTGGTGTGTCGCAGGCGGAGCTGGAGGTGGCGCGCCTCGAGGTGCGCGCGGCCGAGCGCGCGCTGGAACTCGAGGTGCGCTCGGCCGCGGTCAAGGTGCTTGACTTGCATTCGAGGCGCGATCTGCACCGGCGACGGGCCGGGCACAGCCGGGAACTGGCGGCCGCGGCCACCCGCGCCGCGGCGGCCGGTGAGGCATCCGGATTGGCGGCGGCCGAATTCGAACTCGAGGCCGGCGAGATCGAGGCGAAGCTGTTGCTATTGGCGGCCGAGGAGGAGGCGGTGCTGGGCGCGTTGCGGCCGCTGCTCGGGCTGGCGCCGGGCGATTCGCTGACGCTGACCGGCGCGCTCGCCGAGCCGAAGGAGGCCGCGGGATCCGCAGCGCCGGATCTGGCCAGGCTGCCCGGGTATCAGGCGTCGGAGGCCCGGGTGAAGGCGGCGCAGCGCAACCTCGATCTCCAGCACGCCAGCCGGTGGGAGGACATTTCCGTGGGCGTCGGATATGAACGCGAGCACGCCGAGGACGCGGGATTCGGCCTGCGGCGCGAGAACTTCGTCGGGCTGAAGATCAGCGTGCCGCTGCCCCTGGGCAGGAACAACCTGAGCCACATTCGCGAAGCCGAGGCCACCGTGCGGCGTCGCGAGGCGGAACGGGCCGCCGCCGGGGCGGCTGTCCGCGGAGAGGCCGCCGCCGCGCGGGCCGGGATGCGGTCGGCGGCGCAGGTGCATGCGCGGATTTCCGGCGACCTGCTGGAAAAGGCGCGCGCGCTCGAGCAGCGATTCCTGCAAGCCTATGAGGCCGGGCAAGCGCCGCTGACCGACGTGCTGCGCTCACGCGAAAGACGCCTGGCGCTCGAAGCGGCCGCCCTCGACGCGCGGCGCGACTATCATCTGGCGCGTGTCCGGTTCGAGGCCGCCACGCGACGCTAAAACCCTGGACCCGCCGAAAGACACACCGTGAGGCAGCCCATGATTCATCATCTTCGGAGCATGAAACTGAATGCAACCATCCGTTGGTTCGCGGCGCCGGCCGCGACTGCCGTGCTGGCCGCGATTGCCGCGCAGTCCCCGGCGGTGGCGGCGGCCGACGATGAGCAGGCCGACGAAGAAAAGGCCGAGCGGTTTGCCGGCATGGTGGTCCTCAGCGAGGCCGGCGTGAAGAACCTTCGGCTTGAAACGGTGGAGGCCGGGGAAACCGATTTTGCCGAGACCGTGTTCGCGCTGGGGCGGATAGAGGTGCTTCCGGGAAAAAAGGCGGTCGTGAGCAGCCGCGTGGCGGGCCGCGCGCAATCCGTCATCGCCTTGCCGGACATGGAATGCGACGAAGGGGATGAGCTGGTGTGGGTCGAGAGCCGGCTGGCCGGTGATCCGCCTCCGGTGGTGCGGCTCGACGCGCCGATGAGCGGCACGATCGCCCGCGTGAACGTGGCGGTCGGCCAGCCTGTCGAGCCCGGCGACTCGTTGATCGAGATTTACGATCTGGAGGTGGTGGAGGCGACGGCGGCGGTGCCGGCGCACCGGGCCGGGGTCTTGAAGAAAGGGATGAGGGCGGAGATCCGCGTGGACGGGTATCCGGACACGATATTCGAGGCCGAGCTGAATCACATCGGCGCGGACGCGGACGCGGAGTCCGGCACGGTGGAGGCCGCTTTTCACGTGCCGAATCCGGACCGGTGGCTTCGTCCCGGGCTGCGGGCGGAGTTTTCGATCGTGATCAGCGAGCGCGAAGGCGTGATGAGTATCCCGCGCGCGGCGGTGCAGGGAGAGCCGGCGGACCGCTTCGTGTTCGTCAAGGACTACGACCTGCCACACGCTTTCGTGAAAGCGCCCGTGGTGCTCGGCGCGCACAACGACCGGTTCGTCGAGGTCCTCGAAGGTCTGCTGCCTGGCGACGAAGTGGTGGTGCGCGGGGCCTACTCGCTGGCCTTCGCCGGCAAAGGGAGCGTCTCGCTGAGGGAGGCGCTCGATGCCGCGCATGGCCACCCTCACAACGAGGATGGCAGCGAGATGACCGCGGAACAGATTGCGGCCGCCGAGGCCGGCGCGGGCGGAGGCGCGGCCCATGCGCATGCGCACGCGGATGAGGCCGGCGCGGTGCTTTTCTGGCAGATCGCCTGCGCCGTGCTCGCGGCGCTGCTGGTGGTGGCCGTTCTGAAGCGCGGAAGCGGAAACACGACTCACGGAGAAGCCTGACCGCCACCGCCCCATGCTCGACGCGCTCATCAGGTTTTCGCTCAGCCATCGGCCGCTCATTCTCGGAGCGGCGGCGGTGGTGCTTGTGTTCGGATTTCTGACCGGGCGGCAGCTTCCGGTCGAGGTGCTGCCTGACATGACAAAACCGACGGTGACGATCCTCACCGAATGTCCGGGCCTGGCGCCCGAGGAGGTGGAGGTGCTCGTGACGCGGCCGATCGAGAGCGCCCTGCAGGGAGTGGGCGGCCTGGACCGGCTGCGGTCGAGTTCGGATGTCGGGCTCTCGCTTGTGTTCGCCGAATTTCGCTGGGGCACGGACATTTATCGCGCGCGGCAGCTTGTGCAGGAGCGGCTCCAGGCGGTGCTGAACACGCTGCCGTCGCAGGCGGAGCCGGGGCTGACTCCGGTTTCATCGCTGATGGGCGAGATCCTGTTGGTCGGGCTGCGCAGCACGGACGGGACGGTGAGTCCGATGGAGTTGCGCACGATCGCGGACTGGACGGTGCGGCAGCGGCTGCAAAGCATCAACGGGATCGCGGAGGTGCTGGCCATCGGCGGCGGCGTGCGCCAGATCCATGTGCAGCCGGATCCGGCGAAGCTGGCCGCGCACCGCGTCAGTCTGGATGATTTGAAGCAGGCGGTGGCGAAAGCGGCCGGCACGGCGACCAGCGGCTACGTGCAGGCCGGGCCGCAGGAGATCATGGTGCGCAACCTGGCGATGACGACCGACCTGGAGGCGCTGGCGGGCACGGTGATCCGGCGCGAAGGCGGGCGTGCGGTGCTGGTCTCGGATGTGGCGGTGGTGGCGCCGGCCGTTCAGACGATGCGCGGGGACGCGAGCATCGCGCTGAAGAGGAATCTCGAGGGTGTGCCGAACGACACCGAGGGCCGGATGGGCGTAATCCTGAGCATCGACAAGGCGCCCGGTTTCGACACGCTGGCGCTGTCGCGTGACATCGAAGCCGCGCTGGAGGGCCTGCGTCCGTCACTGCCCGGGGTGGAGCTGGAGGTGCTTTTCCGGCAGGGGGATTTCATCGAGCACGCGATCGGCAACCTGCGCGAGGCGATCCGCGACGGGGCGATCATGGTGGCCGTCGTCCTGTTCGTTTTCCTGCTCAGCGTGCGGACGACGGCGATCACGCTGATGGCGATCCCGTTGAGCTTCGCGATCAGCCTGCTTGTTTTCCGGTGGTTCGAAGTGAGCGTGAATTCGATGACGCTGGGCGGGCTGGCGGTGGCGATCGGGATGGTGGTGGACGACGCGATCGTGGATGTGGAGAACGTGCACCGGCGGCTGCGCGAGCACGCCGCGGCCGGCGCGGGGACCGACAGGATCGAGGTGATCGCCCGGGCATCGAGCGAGGTGCGACATTCGATCCTTTACGCCACGGCGCTGGTCATCCTGGTGTTTCTTCCGCTGATGGGGCTGGAGGGACTGGAGGGGCGGCTGTTCACGCCGATAGCGATTGCGACGATCGTGAGCATGGCGGCGTCGTTCGTTGTTTCGCTGACCGTGATTCCGGTGCTGTGTTCGCTTCTGCTGTGGCCGAAGCCGGGAGGGCGGCATGGCGACGGCTGGCTTGTCCGCTCGATGAAGCGGGTGGTGGAACGCACGTTCCTGCGGGTCGCGCTGCGATTCCCGCTGCTCGTGGTGGCGGTGGTGGCGATCGCCATGGTGGCGGCCTTTTCGCTGTATCCGCGGATGGGAAAGGAATTCCTGCCGGCCTTCAACGAGGGGAGCGCGACCATCTCGTTTGCCAGCGCGCCGGGCACGTCGCTGCGGCAGAGCAACGAGGTGGGCGACGCCGGCACGCGCCTGCTTCTGGAAGTCCCGGAAGTGAAGAGCGTGGGGCGCCGCGCCGGCCGGGCGGAGAAGGACGACCATGTGGTGCCCGTGTCGGTGAATGAATTCGACGTCGAGTTTCACGAAGGCGGGCGGCCGCGGGCCGAGGTATTCGCGGAGATCCGCGGGAAGCTCGGGGAGGTGCCCGGCACATTTACCAACATAGGCCAGCCGATCGGGCACCGGCTCAGCCACATGCTCAGCGGGGTGTCGGCCAAGATAGCCATCAAGATATTCGGGCCGGATCTCGATGTGCTGCGCGATCTCGGCGCCCGTGTCCGCGATCTCGGCAAGGCGGTGCCCGGGCTGACCGACGTGTATCTGGAGCCGCAGGTTCCGATTCCGCAGATCAGGATCGAGGTCGACCGCGCGCGCGCCCGGGCATTCGGTGTGCAGCCGGATTTCATCAACGAACAGGTGGCTGCGCTTGTCGGCGGAGAAGTGGTTGCCGAGTTGCGCGAAGCGGAGCGCACGGTGGAACTGGTGGTCCGGCTGCCGGCGGAATGGCGGGACGACGTGCGGCGGCTGCACGAGTTGCCGGTGGAGGTGGCGGGCGGGCAGCGGCTGCCGCTTTCGGCGCTGGCCGCCATCACCGAGGCGCGAGGGCCGAACGCGATCAATCGCGAGGGGGCGCAGCGGCGGATCGTTGTCGGGGCGAATACCAGCGTGCGCGACCTGGAGTCGCTGGTCGAGGCGTGGAAGCGCGATGTGGCGGCGAAAGTGGAACTGCCGCCGGGGTATTTTCTGAGCTTCGAGGGCGAGTACCTGGCGCGCCAGGAAGCGGCGCGGCGGATCACGATGTTCTTCGGGCTGGTGCTGGGCGTGGTGGTGCTGCTGCTCTACGGGTATTTCCGGAGCATGGCGCTGGCATTGCAGGTCATGCTGAACATACCGCTCGCCTTGATGGGCGGACTGGTGCTCACATGGCGGATGGTCGACAACATCAGCATCGCCACACTGGTCGGGTTGATCGCCGTCGGCGGCGTGGCGGCCCGCAACGGGATCATGATGATCTCGCATTACCTGCACCTCATGCGCCACGAGGGCGAGGGGTTCACCCGGCGCATGATCATCCGCGGCACCCAGGAACGCCTCGTCCCGGTCCTCATGACGGCGCTCGCCGCCGGCACCGCCCTCATCCCGCTGCTGCTCGCCGCCGACGAGCCAGGCAAGGAAATCCTCCACCCGGTCGCCGTCGTCATCGTCGGAGGGCTGGTCTCGTCCACGTTGCTCGACCTGGTGGTCACGCCGGCGGTGTTCTGGATGGTGGGGGGGTATGGGGCTTATGGGGCCCATGGGGCTCACGGGCGTATGGGGCGTATAGACCCATAGGGCCCACAGGGCTCATGGGCATATGGGGCTATGGGGCCCATGGGCATATGGGGCTATGGGGCCCATGGGCATATCTACCGCTGGTAGGGGCGGGTGAAGTCGCTTATGGTTGTCGTTTACTGCATTCATGGAACAACGGCACAACAGACCAGAGCGCGAGGCGGGGCGCAGAATCGAAAGTGGATTCAGCTTCGATCGTTTTTACCGGCTCAACCGTCGTGTGTTGATCTGGATCATCCTGGCGTTTCTGCTGTGGCTGCTGCGATCATTCTTCAGCCTGATATTCCTGACGTTCATATTCGCTTTCATGGCGGGGCCGGTTGCGGACGTTTTCATGCGGCGGCTGAAGGTGAACCGTCGCATCGCGATCTGCCTGACGTTCGGGGTCTTCATCGGGTCGATCACGACGGTTTCGGTTTTTGTGGTGCCTCAGGTTGCGCGCGAAGCGTTCACGCTTGTCCGCAACCTGCCGGAAACCGAGCAGCGCCTATTCGAACTGCGCAAGGACATCGTCGACAGGTACCCCACCGTCGAACCTGTCCTGATGAACTACTTGCGCAGCACGATCCCGGATGCGGCGCTGGCGGAGCTGGCAGCGGAGCATGCGGAGCTGCCGTCCGTCCTCCCCCTCCCGCTGCCCGGGGCCGAACCTCCCGCGGAATCTCCCGCTGGTGCGCCCGGTTCGGAGGAATCCCTGGAGGAGGTATTGGACGCGGCCGCGGCTGCGGCCGCTCAGGAGGCATTCGGCGAGGTCACGAGCGAGACGCGGGCGGCGGATGCGGCGGAGAACGAGCTTCGGCTGGCGGCGCGGCAGGACGAGGCGATCATTCACTTGTTTATCCGCCACCAGATCACGACGATCACCGATGCGATGCCCGGCATCATCCGCATGATGTGGAGCGCATCGGCGACGGTTCTGCTCGCGTTGCTTTTCAGCTTTCTGATCTCGCTGGACATCTCGCGGCTCGGGCAGGAGGTGCGCAATCTGCGGGCCTCGCGCCTGCGGGATTTCCACAACGAGGTGGCGCAGCCGGTCGTGCGGTTCGCGTACGTTGTCGGGCGCGCCATTCAGGCCCAGGCCATGATCGCCGCGGTGAACACGATACTGACGCTGATCGGGCTGATGATCCTTGGCGTGCCGTCGCTGGCGGTGCTCTCGATGATCGTATTCCTGTGCAGTTTCATCCCTGTGCTCGGCGTTTTCCTTTCGACCACGCCCATCGTGCTGGTGGCGCTCAACGCCGGCGGCTTGAACCTCGCGATCCTCTGCGTGGTGATGGTCATCCTCGTCCACGCCGTCGAGGCCTATTTCCTCAATCCGCTGATCTATGGCAAGCACCTCAAACTCAATCCCGTGCTCGTCCTGATCATCCTGTTCATCGGCCACCATGCGTTCGGGGCCTGGGGCATGCTGCTGGGCGTGCCCGTGGCGCATTATTTCATTCACGATGTTTTCGGCGTGCCGATCTGGAGCGAACGGCGCCTCGCGCGCAAAGGAACTTTCCTGAAGTCCACCGAGCCTGTGCCGAAACTCCCCGGACCCGAGGATCCGCCGCCTCCCGGGCACGAGCCGCAGGCCGGATCCTGAGATTTCCTGGTCGGGGCGGCGGGATTCGAACCCACGACTTCTTGCTCCCGAAGCAAGCGCGCTACCAGGCTGCGCTACGCCCCGCCGACTCAGGATCGCCGAACCCGAAGACGGGGGCGAAGGGTTTATTTAGGCGGGGTGGGGGCGGTGTCAATCGCTGGTGCGTGAAATCTTGCGGGAGTGGAGGATCAGATGCCTTTGCCTGTGGGGCCGCGGCGGACGAGGCGGAGGGAATCGAGGCGGACGACGGGGTTGGAGAGGGCTTCTTTGAGTGAGTCGTACTCGGAGCGGAGGATGTTGAGTTCGAAGTCGGAGACGGGGCCGCCGCGTTGATGGAGCCGGGCGAGGCGGTCGATTTCGGGGAGGAGCTGGGAGTCGAGTTCGGCGAGGGCCTGGGATTTCATTTCGGCGGCGCGGGATTCGGCGCGCTGGGTGAGGTCGGCGAGCATGCGCGGGAGGAGGTTGCGCAAGGCGGCTTCGTTGGTGCGGATCCATTCGCGGCGGCCGTTGCGGACATTTTTGTTGATGAGTTCCATCGGGTACTCGGTGGCGACGTCCTCGAGCTTGTGATTGATGATGAGGCGGACTCCGGCCGGGCTAAAGAAGCGGGTGGGGTAGAGTTTTTCCGGTGGCCGGGCGAGTTCGACGCGGAAGAGGGCTTCGAGGAGGATGATCTGGCTGCGCAGATCTTCCCAGACGGCGTAACAGGCGTTGCCTTCGATCGAGCGGACGAGCAGGTCGATGTGGTCCATGACGAGCGGGCTGTCCCATGTCAGGAACCAGAGGTCGTCGTTGTTGAGGGCGTTGTGGCGTTCGAATGTGACGATCTGGCCGGTTTCGCCGATGGCCGGGAAGGCTTCCTTGTTGCGGTCTTTTTCGCGGGGGCGGACGTGATAGGTGCGCTCGCCGACGTCCTCGGCGTCGAACCCGAAGTGGTCGAAGAGCCGGAGCATGAGGAAGTCGAGGGAGAGGTCGGAATCGAGGCGGCGGATGCTTTCGAGCAGGCGGTGGGCGGGGAGGACGCGGTAACTGGCCAGTTCGGTGAGGCGGTCCGGAGCGGCGGTGACGAGGGTATTCCGGGCTTCGGCGTGAGCCTGCGCCTCGGCGATCAGGGCGGGCAGCGAGTCCGGCCAGGAGGCGGGCGGCCGGGCGGCCAGGGCGCGGAATTGCGGACTGAAGGCGCGGCCGCAGGCGTGGACGACCGGGAGCGGGCGTTCGAAGAGGCTGAGCGCCTCGTTGAACCATCGGTGGAAAACTTCCGAAGGGGTGCCTTCGACGAAGGGGATGTGGACGCGGACTTTGGCCATGTGGCCGAAGCGGTCGAGGCTTCCGATGCGTTTTTGAACACGGAGCGGATCGGGCGGGAGGTCGAAGAGGACGAGGTGGTGGGCGAAGGGGAGGACGCGGGCCTCGGCGCCGATTTCGGAGCAGACGAGCACGCTGGCGCCGTGGCCGTCCTTTTCGGTGAATCGCTGGATGGAGAGATCGCGGTCGGCCAGCGGCATTTCGTCGTGATGCGGCGCGGCTTTGTCGCCGAGGTGGCCGGCGATGGCGATGGCTCGGGCCGGGGTGGAGCAGATGAGGACGAGTTTGTCGCGTTCGTTCTTGGCGAGGTAATCACGGAGCCAGGCCAGGCGCGGGTCGTCCGCGCGCACCGGGGCGGGGAGCGGGGCGCCATCGGCGTCGAATTCGCCGGTGAGCGAGGCGAGCGAGAGCGGGTCCGGGGCATCGGGGAGGGGGATTTTGTGGGTGAAGACCTCGCGTTCCGGCAGTCCTTCGATAACGGCGCGGGTGTTGCGGAGGAGGCGGCGGCCGGCGCCGAGCCCTTCGAGCAGGGTGGCGAGGAGGCGTTCGCGGGTGTCGCCCTGTTCGGATGTGAGCGCGGAAGGCTCGACCGGGCTGCCGGTGAGATCTTTGAGGGCGGCTATTTCCTCTTCGGACCAGGGATCGGCGCTGGCGGAAGTCAGTTTCTCGGCGAGGACCGGTCCGAGCGGCGGGAGGGGCGCCGGATTTCCGCCTTCGTCGAGCCAGTGGCGCATACGCTGGTGCGCTTCTTGTTCCACCTGCGGGGGCAGGTCGGTGAGCAGGATGACGCCTGGCGTCGACCGGCAGAGCGGTTCGATGTGGGGGGACTCGATGGCGTCGGCGTCATCGACGATGAGGAGGTCCCAGGAGAGCGAAGCGACGGCGGGAAGTGTTTCCGGGGAGCAGAGGACGAGATCCTCGGCGGGGGGCTCGGCCGGATCGGCCAGGGAGTCGAGGACGCGCACGGGGAGGTGGAATCGCCGGATCAACTCGTAGTGCCAGCGGCTGAGGAGCGGACGCGGGACGACGATGAGCGAGCGGCGGATGCGGGTGGTGACCAGAAGCCAGTGGAGGACGAGACAGGCGATGATTGTTTTTCCGGTGCCGCTTTCGTCGGCGAGGACGAGCCTGGGGATTCCTTTGCGGCGGATCTGGAGCGCGGCGAAGAGCTGGTGCGGGATCAGCTCGATGCGCGGCCCGAGAAACCCGCGCTGGTGGCCGCGCAGCGTCTCGAATCGGTGGTGCAGACCTTTCGAGCGCAAATTGAAGAGCCCTTTGTCGTCCGACTGGGCGTTGAGCAGCCTGTCCTCCGGTCTCGTGAAATTCAGCGAATCCGCGAGCGCGCTCTCCTGAATCTCGCGGCCTCCGCCTTTGTAGGTGAGCACGCCGCCACGTTCGACGACTTGTTCGACGGTCATCGCCGTGCCGTCGAGCGCTTTGATCTCGCTCCCCGGGTGGAAGACCATCCGGGTGAGGGGGGTATTGCCCGCCGCGTATTGCCGGGTGTCCCCGGTGGCCGGAAACAGCAGCGTGATCCGCCCCTTGGAAGAGGAAATCACCAACCCAAGCCCCAATTCGGGTTCATTATTACTCAACCACCGCTGCCCAGGTGCAAAAGGATCTGACGTCATTCGAGCCCCCGGTCATAGAATGGATTCGCGGATAAATCAAGAATTCTGCACAAAATGCGACAGGACGACGCCTCAAGAGGGTGGTGCGGCACTGCCCGAAGCGCGTCATTTTGTCCAGGTCCGGCTGCGGCTTTCCGTTCCAGCTCATTCGTTTTCAAGCACTCCGGACAGGTTTGGGAAGGCCGAGGGAGAATCCTAACAAATCGGGTTGCAACCCGAGCCTCGTTCGCATTAAAGCTCAAGAGACAACGCAGGAATGCCCGCCCGAAAACTCCAGAAAAGTGGCCGTTTCCGTATCGGCCTGATCCAGATGGCTTGCGGGCCATCTGTGGAGAAGAATATTGCCCTGGCACGGAAGCTGATTGGCGAGGCGGCGCATGGCGGAGCGCAGGTGATCTGCCTTCCGGAAATGTTCGCGACGCAGTATTTCTGCCAGGCGGAGAAACAGGAGTATTTCAGGTACGCGGAACGCATTCCGGGGCCGCAAACCGAGGAAATGCAGGCATTGGCGAAAAAACTCGGAGTGGTTCTCGTTGTCCCGCTCTTCGAGAAGCGGGCGCCCGGCCTGTACCACAACTCGGCCGTCATCATCGACGCGGACGGCAAACGGCTCGGGACGTACAGAAAGATGCATATCCCTGATGATCCCCAGTTTTACGAGAAATTTTACTTTGCTCCCGGAGATTCGGGATTCCGCGCGTGGGATACGGTGTTCGGGCGGATTGGCGTGCTGATTTGCTGGGACCAGTGGTATCCGGAGGCGGCTCGTTTGACCGCCTTGCAAGGGGCGCAGGTGTTGTTTTACCCGACGGCGATCGGCTGGCTTCCACCGGAGAAGGCGTCCTTCGGGAAGCGGCAGTATGCGAGCTGGGAGACGGTTCAGCGCGGTCACGCCGTGGCCAACGGCGTGTATGTGGCGGCGGCGAACCGCTGGGGTTTGGAACAGCCCGAGGGGCCGCCGGGCCTCGAGTTCTGGGGCCAGAGCTTCGTGGCCGATCCGGCCGGTCAGATCGTGGCGCAGGCGGCGGCCGGGCGGAACGAAGTGGTGGTGGCGGAGGTCGATCCGGGCGTTATCGAGACGCAACGCCACGGGTGGCCGTTTCTGAGGGACCGGCGTATCGATGCGTATCACCAGATTACACAACGCTATATTGATTAATGATTTACCGCGGGATTCCCCGTTTCCCATGAAAGTCAACAAAGCCCCGGCCTCGCGACCGTTGGTCAAGGCCATCCCCCAACCCAGAAAACCGGGCAAGCCCGGCGCGAGCGCCGACCCCTCGGCCAGGACGGCAGCCGGGAAGAAGAGCGGCGTGATGGCGTCCAAGGGGAAACCGGCAGAGGCCGGCGCCAAGGCGCGTTCCGGCAAGGCGACCAGGAGGACGCCGAAGTCAGGCCCTGTGAAGAAAGCGACACAGAGCGCCCCCACGAAGCCGGCTGCCAAGGATCGGAAGAACACCGGGACGAAGGCGAAGGACACGAAGAGTGCGAAGGGCGTGGCGAAGAACACAAAGGACGCGAAGGCTGCGGCGAAGCAGGCGGCTCCAGGGCTGACCGGAGCGAAAACCGATGCCCGGAAAGCCGGAACAAAACCGGGCGCGAAGGTGGACGCGCCGGCGAAGAAGGAGCGCGCCAAGGAACCTGGGAAGGCGCCGGCGGCCGCTCCGGCGGCGAAGGTGAGGCCGGCGAAGAAGCCGGCGTGGTTCGAGGTGTCCGGGAAATCGCCGAGACTGGCGAAATTCCGGATGCCCGCAGAATGGGAGACGCACTACGGGACGTTTCTGACGTGGCCGAACCGGAAGGGGATCAGTTTTCCCGGGAAGGGGGCGTATGAGGCGGCGATGCCGGCGATCGAGTCGATGCTGCATGCGCTGATCGCGTCGGAGCAGGTATTCATCAATGTGGCGTCGGAGGATGACAAGCAGACAGTCCGCGACCTGCTGACGATCGCCGAGCAGAGCCGCGTTCATTTTGTGGACACCCCTTCGATGGAGCCGTGGTGCCGCGACCACGGGGCCACGTTCGTGGTGAGGAACGAGGATCGGAGCGGCGGATCGGTGGTGTGGAAGTTCAATGCCTGGGGCCGGAAGTACGAAAAAGCGACAGTGGACGAAGCGATCGGCCGGCGCATGGCCGAGTATCTGGGCGGCAAGATATTCGAACCCGGGATGGTGGTGGAAGGCGGCGCGATCGAGGTCAACGGGAGCGGCACCGTGATCACCACGGAATCCTGCATGCTCAACAAGAACCGGAACCGCGGGGTCAGGAAAGAAGAGATGGAGCGGTTGCTCAAGGATTACCTGGGCGTCACCAATGTGCTCTGGCTTCCCGCGGGCCTGGAAGGCGACGACACCGATGGCCATATCGACACCATCACCCGGTTCATCAACCGGACCACGGTGCTCACGTGCGTGGAGGATAATCCGAAGGACAAGAATCATGCCGTCCTGACGGAAAACCTGGAGCGGCTCAAAAAGATGAAGCTCGAGGACGGCGCCGAGCTGCAAGTGGCGCCGCTCCCGATGCCGCAACCGATCGTCCGCAAGGGACAGCGGCTCCCCGCCACGTACGCCAATTTCTACATCGGAAACAAAATCGTCATTCTCCCGACTTACGACGATCCCGCCGACGAGAAGGCGCTCGAGATCATGGTCAAGTCGTTCCCGACGCGGCGCATTTATCCGATCGACTGCCGCGAGCTGATCTGGGGGCTGGGCGCGTTTCACTGCCT
>CAZYHO010000074.1:0-8651 GCA_964647495.1 uncultured Akkermansia sp.
GGCGGGACTCCAACCTTTGCGCACAAAGCGCGTGCTTGCCGCGCGCCACAATCCCGGGTATGGCGGCACGTTTCCCATGGATACGCTCCTCACATTCGCCGAAGCCCGGGTGCTCGGGTGCCTCCTCGAAAAGGAAACCACCACACCGGACAACTACCCGCTGTCGCTCGCCGCGGTGGTCACCGCCTGCAACCAGACGAGCAGCCGCGAGCCGGTCGTCTCGTTCACGGAAGCCGACGCCGAAGAAGCCCTGGCTGGCCTGCGCCGCAAAAAGCTCGCCGCCATGCTCCATCTCGCCGGATCACGCGTCCCGAAATTCAGGCACATGGCCGGCGACTACTTCCCCGGCCTCCAGCGCTCCGAATTCGCCCTGCTCACCGTGCTCCTGCTCCGCGGCGCCCAAACCGTCGCCGAACTGCGCGCACGCACCGAACGCCTCCACGCTTTCCCGGACACCGAGTCCGTCGAATCCGCCCTCCGCCGGCTTCTCGATTGGCAGGACGGACCGCTCGTCGAGTGGCTCCCGCCGGGCGGCGGCCGCCGCGCGCCCACCTGCGTTCCGCTTCTCTTTCCGCTGCCCGCTGCGGCCGGTCCTTCCGCCGCCTCGTCGCCGCCCGCCGCCTCCACGCCCGCCGTTGCCGTCGCCGACTGGCGCACCTCGATGGAACAGGAAATCGCCACCCTCCGCTCCCGCCTCGATGCCCTCGAATCCGCCCTCGGCGTCGCGCCTCCGCCGGACAGCAGCCAGGCATAAACGCGGCGCGCCGGGCTTGCTCATGATCAGGATGGGTGGATCCGGCGACATTTCGGATTGAAGGCCGGCCGGATGCAGGTATAGAGGGAGTCTGGAAAGGGCGGGTATCGCATAATGGTAGTGCATGAGCTTCCCAAGCTTATGGCGAGGGTTCGATTCCCTCTACCCGCTCCAGTGGGTTGGTGTCAGCTTGGTATTTCTGCAGCGGATGGTTTGGCTGCTCGGGAATGGTGCGGGCGATCCTCCCGGCGCGCAGGAGCGGAGGGAGCAGGACGTCGCGGACGTAGTCCGCATTCCGTGAAAGGTAGCGGGCCAATTCCTCCCGCGAAAGCGGTTGCCACTGGCAGAGAGCGACCACGAGTGACTCGATTTCCGGTCGCGAGACCCTTGAGGGAAGGCTTCGCAGCGCTTCCCGAAGGCCGTTGGGCATCATCCGCTGATCATGGGCATCGCCTCCAGATTCGGGCGGGGACTCCCGAGGTTGGCCGGCGAACTCCCCAGATTCGGGCGGGGACTCCCGAGGTTGGCCGGCGAACTCCCCAGATTCGGGCGGGGACTCCCGAGGTTGGCCGGCGAACTCCCCGGATTTGGCCGGGCTCGGCAGAGCCTCCCCTTGGAGCTGTTGCCAGGGGAGCACCAGTGCGTCGGTGGGAATGTAGTAGGTGCTGGAGCCTTTACCTTTCTTGGCCAGCAAGCCGCGATCCCTCAACCGTCGCAGGTGCTGGCTGGCATGCAGGACATCGGTGCGGCTGTTGATGGAGCGGTAGTCGGCATTGGTGATGGCCCCGACTTCACGAATGAAAACAAGTGCGCGGGCGTCCTCATCTGAGAGTTCCAAATCCTGAAACCGCCGAAGCCAAGCCCAGTCTTCCGGGGAAAGGAAGTGGTGGAAGAGCAAAGTGACGACGAATTGATCGCGCTCCCGATCGGACTCGAAAGTGGGCGAGGTGAGGCCTGATTGCTCCATGAGTTCCCGCATGACACGAATGCCGCTGCCCTTGGTTTCCGCGAGATTGGTGTCGTGCAAGACACTGGCGATGGCGGGGTTGCGGGTTTGAGAGCCGGGTTCTCCGAGCCGTTCTTCCGATATGAGGGAATGGCCGGGATTACGGAATTCCAGGCGGTTGGCGTAGCGGATGATCTGGGCAGCCCCGTGGAGGCGGTAACTGCGGTGCATCACGGCATTAACCACCGCCTCGCGGATGACCCGATCCGGGATCAGGGGGATGTCCCGCCGGTGGAGTTGGCCGGGTGGCAAAGAGAAGGCTTTGGGGAGATCGTCGAGAATGGCGGCTCGAGTCCGGTGGATGAGAGTGATGAGGGGGGCGCGCAACTCGATGGTGTCGAAGCGATGGTCGGGGTTTTGCACCCATTCGCGGCCAGTCACGCGAATGTAATCCACCCGCATCATGGGAAACCAACGGCGTAAGGCTTGAGGTGTTCCGAAAAGCAAAAGCCCGGCAACGGTAGGGCGAGTTGCATCTCCATCTCTGGCGGTGCATCTCAAGGCGAAGAGCAGCTCTTCGTCCGGCCAGCGCAGTTCTTCCGCGTTAGGATTGGCTTCCGCGCGGAGGCGACGGTATTCGTTGACGGCCAATGGATCAAGAGCGGAGAGGTCTGCATCGCGCACTACGGTTGCGTCAAAGGTTTCTCCACGGCGATCCTGATACAAAACGGCGAGATCGTCTTCCGTGCAGCGAAAATCCGAGGAGCCGATGCGCCGGAAGGCGGCGGAAGGCAGCGGATGTTTTTTGAAGAAGATCGGTTTGGTGGAGGCCTCTGCTTCAGGCACGAATACGGACAGCAACGGTTTGTCGTTGACGAGACCGGATTCAATTTCTACCCGCACAGGGCGGTTGAACGTGGTGCTGCATTGGTTCGCCAACTCGCGGCTTGCCTGATCCGGATCAGGCAAGCCAATGGCTTCATATTGGCGAAACAGAGCGTCTTCTTCCGCCCGCGCGCCCAGGAGAATCCAGCCACCGCCCAAGCCCGGCTCATTGGCAAACGCGCAGACGGTTTCCAGCACGGACTTGCCGATTTCGCTGGCGGTCTTTGCCTCGATACGGGTGTGCTCGTCGAGTTCGTTGAGCTGCTCTAGAAGGTCTTTGGGCGACATGGCGACTACGGCTTGTATTCCATAAAGCCGGCGGTGAGGTCAAATATCGCGAGTGTATAAGCCCGCCTCTTCGCCCGTACAAGATTGCGAAGACGGTGTCTGGCGGCGCCAGCGCAAAAGCGGTTCACGAGCAAACGATGATGGGAGATCGCGGACTGAATACCGTCAATGGCGTAACGGATGGCGGTCGTAGTGGCGGGAAAGGAGACGATATGGACGGCTTTGGCGCCTCGGCTCCGCAACAAAGGCGGGCCGTCCTTGATTTCCGTCTTGCCGGTGGCACGGGAGATGCCTAGCGTTTCCGGATGATTTCGAATCGATTCAATTTTCTGGCGGCGGCTTGTGTGGCGGCGCTGGTGTTCGGGACTGCCGGGTGCAAGCGCGCGGGGGGCGGCGCGGATGCGACGGAGATCGTGATCGGGGAAGTGGCGGCGCTGACCGGGAACACGGCGACGTTCGGGACCTCGTCGAACGCGGGGACGAAGATGGCGATCGACGAGATCAACGAGGCGGGCGGGCTGTTGGGGAAGAAGCTGCGGCTGGTGACCGAGGATGATCAATCGAAGCAGGGAGAGGCGGGGACCGTGGCGAAGAAGCTGATTTCGCGGAACAAGGTGGTGGCGATGCTGGGGGAGGTGGCGTCGGGGCGGTCACTCGAGATGGCGCCGATCTGCCAGAAGGCCGGGGTGCCGATGATTTCGCCGGCGTCGACGAACCCGGAGGTGACGGAGGCCGGTGACTACGTGTTCCGGGTGTGTTTCATCGATCCGTTTCAGGGGACGGTGATGGGGAAATTTGCGTTATCGCGCGGGTGGAAGCGGGTGGCGATCCTGACGGACATCAAGCAGGACTACAGCGTGGGGCTGACGCAGTATTTCAAGGAGTATTTCGCGAAGAACGGCGGCACGATCACGAGCGAACACAGCTACAGTTCACTCGACAAGGACTTCAAGGCGCAGCTCACGGCGCTGAAAGCGGGCCAGCCGGACGCGATTTTTGCGAGCGGCTACTACAACGAAACCGGGCTGATCGCGAGCCAGGCGCGCGAGCTGGGGATCACGGTTCCGCTGCTTGGCGGGGACGGCTGGGATTCGCCCTCGCTGGTGGAGGTCGCGGGCGCGGCGATCGAAGGCAGCTTTTTCAGCAACCATTTTTCGAACGAGGACCAGTCGCCCACGATCCAGGAATTCGTGAAGAAATTCCGGGAGCGCTACAACCGCGAGCCCGACGCGATGGCGGCGCTGGGATACGACAGCGCAAAAATCCTGGGCGACGCGATCCAGCGGGCGGGCACGACCGAGGGCAAGGCGCTGCGGGACGCGATCGCGGCGACGGCGGACTTCGACGGCATCACCGGCAAGATCACGCTCGACGAGCGCCGCAACGCGAACAAACCGGCGGTGATTCTGACGATCAAGGACGGGAAATTCCGGTACGTCGAGACACTCGCGCCGTGAGCGGTGCGCACACTGGAAACTCCAGGGCGACGCATGCCACGACCGCATCCACAACCATCGGCCGGCGGCCAGGCATCGGGCTCGCCGGTTGGCATTCGCGCTGCTGGACCCGTTGCCGGCGCCGCTCCGCGTCCGTGAACCATCAGCCCCTCGCCGACGCTTGAGCCAATTCCTTCAGCAACTCCTCAATGGCCTGTTTCTCGGCTCGATCTACGCGCTCATCGCCCTGGGGTACACGATGGTGTACGGGGTGCTGCGGTTCATCAATTTCGCGCATGGCGACGTCTTCATGCTCGGGGCCTTCGCCGGCCTGTACGGCCACAGGATGCTCGGGCCGGCGCTGACCGGGCTGCCGTGGCCGCTGGTGGTGCTGACGATCCTGCTGTTCGCGATGGTCGTGTGCGCGGCGGCCGGCATTGTGATCGAGTGGCTGGCCTATCGTCCGCTGCGCGGCAAGCCGCGGCTGAACGTGCTGATCACGGCGATCGGCGTCTCGCTATTTCTTGAATACACCGGCCAGCGTGTATTCGGCGCCACGCAGCAGTCGTTTCCGGCGGTGATTCCGAAGGTGAATGTGGGCGGGGCGAGCGGGCTGACGGTGACGATGACGCAGGTGATCGTGCTGGTGACCACGGTGGCGCTGCTGATCGGGCTGCGATTTGTCGTGATGAAGACGAAGCTGGGCATGGCGATGCGCGCGCTTTCGCTGAACCCGACCGCCTCGGCCCTGATGGGCGTGAACAACAGCGTGGTCATCTCGTTCACGTTCGGGCTGGGATCGGCGCTGGCCGCGGCGGCGGGCGTGCTGTACGCCTCGCTTTACCCGAGCATCGAGCCGTTCATGGGGATGCTGCCCGGGCTCAAGGCGTTCGTGGCGGCGGTGCTCGGCGGCATCGGCAACATTCCGGGCGCGGCGCTCGGCGGGCTCATCATCGGCGTCACGGAAACGCTCGTCGCCGGATACAGCGATGCGCTCGGCATTCCTTCCGGCTATCGCGACGGCGTGGCGTTCGTCATCCTCATTCTCATCCTGCTCTTCAAACCCTCCGGCCTGCTGGGCTCGGCGGAACGCGAAAAAGTCTGATCCATGGCGCGCTACCGTCCCCAACTCGCCTTGCTGCTCGCCCTGGCCGTGGTGCTCGGGATCTCGTTCGCGTCGTCGGCCATCGACGACTATTACCTCGACATCATGCTCAACGTCGGGATCAACGTGATCCTCGCGGTGAGCCTCAACCTGGTCAACGGGCATACCGGGCAGTTCTCGCTCGGGCACGCCGGCTTCATGTCCGTGGGGGCCTACGGATCGTCGATCGTCACGCTGGAACTCGGCGGCTCGTTGATGCGGTTGTTCGGAGGGGGCGGCTGGTATGCGGAGGCGGCCACATTTCTGGGCGCGCTGATGATCGGCGGGGTATTTGCGGCGTTTTTCGGGCTGCTGGTCGGTGTGCCATCGCTGCGGCTGCGCGGCGATTATCTGGCGATCGTGACGCTCGGGTTCAACGAAATCATCCGGGTGGTCCTGCAGAATACGCGAAGCGACGGGCCGTTCGGCGGGGCGCTCGGGCTCAAGGGGATCGAGCCGCACACGAATTTCTTCTGGGTCTTCGCGCTGGCCGCGCTCACGATTTACACGGTGAGCACACTGGTGAATTCGACGTACGGCCGCGGATTTCTGGCCGTGCGCGACGACGAGATCGCCGCCGAGTCGATGGGCGTGAACACGGTGCGCTACAAGGTGATCGCGTTCGTGACCGGCGCGTTTTTCGCCGGGCTCGCGGGCGGGCTGTACGCGCATTTGCGGACGACGATTTCTCCGGAGGGCTTCAATTTTTTCAAATCGGTGGACGTGATGGTGATGGTGATTCTGGGCGGGATGGGCAGCACGGTGGGCGTGATAGTGGCGGCGGTGGCGCTCACGGTGCTCAACGAATATCTGCGCGGCGCCGAGGAGTACCGGATGATCGTGTTTTCGCTGATGTTGATCGTGATGATGATTGTCCGGCCGCAGGGGTTGCTGCCGGAGGCTTTGTTCCGAAGGAGGAAACGGTCGTGAGCGCGCACCTCGAACTCGACAACGTGACGATCCAGTTCGGCGGCCTGCGCGCCGTCGGCGACCTGACGTTCGGGATCGCACCCGGGGAGCTGATCGGCCTGATCGGCCCGAACGGCGCCGGCAAAACCACCGTCTTCAACCTCATCACGGGCGTCTACCAGCCGACTGCCGGGCGCATCGTCTTCAACGACATCGACCTTCCCGGCCACAAGCCCCACCAGATCACGCGCCTCGGTATCGCGCGCACCTTTCAGAACATCCGCCTCTTTCCGTCGATGTCGGTGTTCGACAACGTGCGCGCGGCGGTGGTGATGCATCAGCAGCACGGGATCACCCATGCCCTCGTGCGCGGGCCGGCATTCCACGACGAGGAGGCGGTCATCGAATCGGAAATCCTCGACCTGCTCGGCATCTTCAATCTGCAGGACGCGGCCCACACCGAGTGCAAGTCGCTTTCCTACGGCGACCAGCGGCGGCTGGAAATCATCCGCGCGCTCGCGACGCGGCCGAAACTCCTGCTGCTCGACGAGCCGGCGGCCGGCATGAATCCGACGGAGAAAGACGCGTTGATGCGCCTCATCCGGTTCATCCGCGACAAGTTCGATATTTCGGTGCTGCTCGTGGAGCACGACATGAAAGTGGTCATGGGCATCTGCGAGCGCATCGTCGTCATCGAGTATGGCGTGAAGATCGCGGAGGGCACGCCTGAGGAGATTCGCTGCAACCCCAAGGTCATCGAGGCGTACCTGGGCACGGAGGGAGGGGACGGCCATGCTTGAAATCGATTCGCTGGAGGTCTGCTACGGCTCGATCAAGGCGCTGCACGGTGTGTCGCTGCGAGTGACCGAGGGGGCCATCGTGACGCTGATCGGGGCGAATGGCGCGGGCAAATCGACCACGCTGCGGGCGGTATCCGGCCTGATCAAGGTGCGGAGCGGCCGGGTGCGGTATGGCGGCGAGGACATCACGGGCGTTCCGGCGCACAAGATCGTGGCGCGCGGGCTGTGCCATGTGCCGGAGGGGCGCATGGTGTTCGCGAATCTCACGGTCGAGGAAAACCTGCGCATGGGTGCCTACCTGCGCCGGGACCGCGAGGGGATAGCGGCGGACATGGACTTCTGCTTCGGCCTGTTTCCGCGGCTCAAGGAGCGCCTCGGCCAGCCGGCCGGCACGATGTCCGGCGGCGAACAGCAGATGCTCGCGATCGCCCGCGCCCTGATGAGCCGGCCCCGCTGCCTCATGCTCGACGAGCCGTCGCTCGGCATCGCTCCGATCCTCGTGCGCGCCATCTTCGACCAGATCGTCGCCATCAATCGCGAGCGCGGCATTACGATCCTCCTCGTCGAGCAGAACGCCAACCTCGCCCTCGCGATCTCGAACCACGGATACGTCCTGGAAACCGGACGCATCCTGCTCCATGACACGTCCGCCGCCCTGCGCCTCAACCCGCAGGTTCGCGAAGCCTATCTCGGCGGCTGACCAGCACGCCGCGGAACGGCGCGCCGATCCGATGCGCCCGCCGCGCCCCGCCTGAAACCCCGCACCATTTCCACACTCCACCCGCCGACACCACGCGACCATGATCGATCTCGTCAAGAAGCTCATCGACTTCATCATCCACATCGATGTCCATCTGGTCGAGATCACCCGCGAGTACGGCGCCTGGACGTATGGCGTGCTGTTCCTGATCATTTTCGCGGAGACCGGGCTGGTGGTGACGCCATTTCTTCCCGGGGATTCGCTGCTTTTTGCCGCGGGCGCGCTGTGTGCGCGGCCCGAGTCCGGCCTGAACGTCCACATGCTCTCGCTGCTGCTCTTTGTGGCGGCGGTCCTGGGGGACACGGTGAACTACTGGATCGGCTCGAAGCTGGGTCCCGCGGTGTTCAAGCGGGAGGATTCGTTTTTTTTCAGGAAGAAGCACCTCGAGCGGGCGCACGCGTTTTTCGAGAAGTACGGCGGGCGGGCGATCATTCTGGCGCGTTTCGTGCCGATTGTCCGGACCTTCGTGCCGTTCGTGGCCGGAGTCGGGAGCATGACGTACCGTCATTTCATCGCGTATAACATTATCGGCGGCTTCGTGTGGATTTATTCGTTCATGTTCCTCGGCTATGCCTTCGGTAACCTCCCGGTGGTGCAGAAGAACTTCAAACTGATCATCGTCGGCATCATCGTGCTCTCGGTGCTGCCGATCGCGATCGAAACCGTCCAGGTGTGGCGGCAGCGGAGCAAGGAAGGGGCCGGGTGAGGGGCTTTTGGGGGCACGGTGCA
>CAZYHO010000074.1:8751-11612 GCA_964647495.1 uncultured Akkermansia sp.
GCACGGTGCACGGTGCACGGGGCATGGATGAAGGGACACGGTTCAGGGGGCGTGGTTCAAGGTTCATGGTTCAGGGAGCGCGATCGATCGGAAGCTTGGGCTTGCCGTGCGGGGTGGGGAGGGGGCAGAATGCGGCCATGGAAAGAAAGCGATTCACAACGCCGTTGATCACATCGGCCGGCGCGCTGGGCGCCGTGGCGGCGGCCTGGCTGCTGTGGGCGCAGGGTGACCCGGCGCCGGCGGGGGTGCAGGAAAGCCAGTGGCGCGCGGAGCGGCGGATCGTCGATCTGCACATGCACATCGAGGGGCGGCCGGAGCGGTTCGAGCGCGCGGTGCGCATCATGGACCGGTCCGGCATCGGCCTGGGCGTGAACCTGAGCGGCGGCACGGTGACGCGTGGCGCGGACGGCGTGTCGGAGTTCGAGCGCGTCAAAAAGCTGGCGGACGAGCGGCATCCTGGCCGCTTCGTCCATTATATGAACCTTGACTACGCGGGCTGGGACGCTCCGGATTTCCCGCAGAAGGCCGCGGCACAAATCGAGGAAGGACACCGGCTCGGCGCGGCCGGCCTCAAGGAATACAAACGGCTCGGCCTTTACCTCAAGGACGGCGGGAGCGGGCTCATCCGCATCGACGATCCGAAGCTCGACGCGGTCTGGGTGAAATGCGGCGAACTCGGTCTGCCGGTTTCGATTCATGTGGCCGATCCGCGCGCATTCTGGCTGGCGTATGACGAGCAGAACGAGCGGTGGAAGGAGTTGAAGGACCATCCGTCGTGGTGGTTCGGTGATCCGGCGAAGTATCCGCCGCGCGAGGAGCTGCTGGAGGCGTTGAATCGCGTCATCGAGCGCCATCGCCAGACGACGTTCGTGTGCGTCCACTTCGCCAACAACGCGGAGGACATCGCCTGGGTCGACCGTATGCTCGACACGCATCCCAATATGATGGCGGATCTGGCGGCCCGCATTCCGGAGGTCGGGCGCCACGACCCCGCCGAGGTGCGCCGGCTTTTCATCAAGCACGCCGACCGCATCCTGTTCGCGTCGGATTTCATGGTCTACAACCGCCTCATCCTCGGATCCGCCGGCGACGACGAACGCCCGACCGACGACGAAGGCGTCACGTTCTTCGAAAAATGCTGGCGCTGGATCGAAACGAACGACCGCGACTGGCCTCACATGACGCCGATCCAGGGTGACTGGACGATCAGCGCGATCGGCCTGCCGCCGGACGTGAGCCGGAAAATCTACTTCGACAACGCGGCGAAACTGCTGGCCCGCTCTCTGCCTCTACCGGTCATGACGGCGGCGGCCATCGACACCGATTTCAAGCCGGACGGGCGCCTCGACGATGCGGCCTGGAAACGAGCGACCCCGGTGCGGCTCGAATACCAGTCGTCCGACGCCACGGCGCGGCCCGCGCTCAGCACCACCGTGCGGGCGCTCTGGAGCCGCGATTTTCTGTACCTCGCGTACGAGTGCCCGTTCACCACGCTCACCGTGTTCGAGGATCGCGTCGAGGGCGAACGCCTTGGACTGTGGGAGCGCGACGTGGTCGAAGCCTTCATCGGAACCGACCCTGAAAAACCGACGCGTTACTCGGAATATGAATGGGCGCCGACCGGGGAACAGCTCGACCTCATGCTCGATTTGCCCGAGCGCGACTTCCCCTGGAGCAGCGGCATGGAATCGGCGGTCACCGTGGACGAGGCCGCGAAGGTGTGGCGCGTCGAAGTGCGCATCCCGATGAAAGCGCTGGGCGACACGCCGCCGGCCGCCGGCACCCGCTGGCGCCTCAACCTCTACCGCCACGACGCCGCCAGCCGCTCGGGCCTGGCCTTCAGTCCCACGCTCACCCGCACATTCCACACGCCCGGGCGCTTCGGGTGGTTGCTGCTCGGCGAAGCGGCCGGCCCGCAGTGACCGTGGCGCTCGCGCGGAAAGAAAGCTGTGAAAAAAAAGTCTCGCCAAGAACCTGGGAATCTGGCAGAAAGCCTGCTGATGTCGGATTATTCCCGGCTTCGCCGGTTCGTGTGATACCGATGTCGAATTTCCAACCGTACTTTGTGCACTTCATGAAAACGCCGCTCATTGCCGTAGTCCTGGCCACCATTCTGCCTGCCGCCGCCCCGGCGGCACTGGTTGCGCACTGGACTCTGGATTCGGACCCTTCGGATGCCACCGGCAACGGGCACGATGGCACGGTGGTCGGGAGCACGGTGGCCTTCGGCCAGCCGGCGGCGCCGGGGTTATCGGGCTCGTCGGCGGATTTCAACGGCGACGGGCACATCGACGTGCCGTGGTCGGCGGCTTTGAATCCCGGGACGCAGGCTCCGGACGGATCCGGGAGCTTCACGGTCACGCTCTGGACATTCCCGACGGCCGTAGGTGGCGCCCACCGGTCGCCATTCACATCGCGCGAAGACAACGCCGCCAGCGTGAACGGCCCGATCATTTACAGCGCTCCCAACGGCAACTGGGAATACTGGGCCGGGAATAACGGACCGTCCGGGGCTTGGAACCCGCTTGACGCAGGCGCGGTCATCGGGAGTACATGGACGCATGTGGCGATCACTTACGATGCGGCGACGACGACCCGAACAATGTACCTCGACGGCGTTCCGGCCGTGAGTGCTGTTTTGGGTGTCTCGGCAAATCTCGTAGCCAACCTTCACATCGGCTCGGGCCAGGACGACGGAAACAATTTCTTCTGGGCCGGCCGCATCGACGATGTCGGATTCTGGGATACCGCGCTCAGCCAGTCCCAGATTCAGAACGTCATGACCAATGGCGTGCCTGAACCGACGCTGCCCGCGCTTCTCGGCTTGGCGGGGTCATTCCTGCTCGCGCGCCGGCGCCGGT
>CAZYHO010000074.1:11712-14174 GCA_964647495.1 uncultured Akkermansia sp.
CCGATGAAGAAACTACCGCTCTACCTGATGGCCGGGCTGACTGCCCTGCACCTGTCTCCGGCGCCCGCCGCGCTGGTCGCTCACTGGCCGCTGGATGCGGATGCCAACGATGCCACCGGCAATGGCCATGACGGTGTCCTCGATGGCGGCGGCACGGTCACTTTCGGCACGCCTGGCGCTCGTCCCGCCACCGGGGCAGGCGCCACTTTCGCCGGAGGCGGCCACATCGACATCCCCTGGTCGGAGGCGCTCAACCCAGGCGTGCAGGCTCCCGACGGGTCCGGCAGCTTCACGGTGGCGTTGTGGGCGCGGCCGACCGAGGTGACTGGTAATTACCGATCACCGTTCACTTCGCGCGAGGACAATGGCCCCACCGTCAATGGACCGATCATTTACATCCAGCCCAACGGCACTTGGGAATACTGGGCCGGAAACAACGGAGCGTCCGGGCAATGGAATGTCCTGAGCGCCGGTCCGGCCGTGCTCGACGAGTGGGTGCATGTGGCCATCGTGTATGATTCGGATACGATCACGCGGAAGATGTATCTGGACGGCGTGGAGGTGATCAACGCGAACATCGGGGTATCCGCGAACGCTGTGCGGGATACCCACATCGGAGGCGGGGCGGATGACGGCAATTCGTTCCCTTGGGTCGGGGACATCGACGATGTCGGCTTTTGGGACCACGCGCTGACGGAGGAGGAGATCCTGAACGTCATGACGAACGGGGTCAACAGCGGGCCGGTGGTGCCGGACCCACGCCTGCGGGTGCTTTCGCCGATCACACTGCCATTCAACGGCGCAGTGCAGGAATTCGACATAGCGGTGGCCAATGTGGGCGAGAGCCAGCCGCTCACCATCACCGGCGTAACGTTCGCCGGCACCAATGGGGCCTCGTTTTCCACGGTGTCGATCCCGCCCACGATGGCCCCGGAAGCGACAGGGACCGTGCGCATAGGCTTCAACCCGCAAGGCGCGGTCGGCGATGTCGAAGCCGTCATGCAAATCGCGAGCAACGACCCGGCCGATCCGGTGCGCTCGGTCGTCATCCGCGGCACCATTTATGATCCGCAGGCTGTCGCACCCGCGGTGCTGGATTTCGGCACGCTTCCGGACGGCTCGGGCCCGGTGTCGGCGACCTTGGCGCTTCAGAACGTCGGTGGCACGCAGACGCTCGAGGTGATGGAGGTCTGGCTTCTCGGTCCGCTGGCCGAGCAATTCACGGTGACCGCTTTTCCGGCCACGGTGCCGCCCGGCGGTTCAGGCAACATCACCGTGAGCTTCGATCCACAGGGAGGAGACGGCGAATTCTTTGCGCAGCTGGAAATCACCACCAACGATCCGATCAAGCCGCTCATCGTGGTGCCGGTCCGGGCCTTGGTGGCACTCACCAATCCGTTGCTGGCCTGGTGGCCTTTGGATGACGACGCAAACGATGCCAGCGGCAACGGTTTCGACGGGTTTGTCTTCGAACCGGTCATTTTCGGGGACGAAGGCGCCAACGCGGCCACCGGATCCTCGGCGTACTTCGAGAGTGCCGGGCACATCAGTGTCCCGTTCGATCCGCGCCTCAACCCCGGAGTCCAGGCGCCCAATGGCTCGGGAAGTTTCAGCGTCACGCTGTGGGCCTACCCGACGGTGATCGGCGGCGGCCACCGTTCGCCTTTTACGTCGCGTGAGGACAACGGCGTCACCGTGAACGGCCCGATCATTTACAGTGCGCCGATCAACGAGGCGACCGCGAGCCAGTGGCAATACTGGGCCGGCAACAACGGGGGGACGGGACAGTGGAATTCTATCGACGGCGGCGGGGTCGTCGCAGCCGAAACCTGGGTCCATGTGGCCATCACGTACGACGCCGCGACGACTACACGGAGGATGTTCCTCGACGGTGTGCAAGTCGTCAGCCAAGTCCAGGGTGTGTCGCCGAATGCGGTACGAGACATCCACATCGGTTCCGGCCAGGACGACGGCCTCAATTTTTATTGGGAAGGCCGGATCGACGATGTCGGACTGTTCCGCATCGCACTGACGGAGGCGCAGGTGCAGCAGGTGATGACCGGAGGCGTCGGCAGTTTGACCGGGCCTCCTCCGGCGCCCGGTCCATTTGCCGTCACTGCGGTGACCGGTGGCCCTGCCACCGGCCAGTTCACGCTCACCTGGTCATCGACATCCGGGGCGAACTACCGCGTCCAGCGGTCCACGACCATGCTCACCTGGGCAGATCTCGGGCAGGTGATCCCGGGCGCGGGAACCTCCACATCCTTTACCGACACATCACTGCCGCCGCCGGCCGAGGCGCCTCAAGGTGTGTATTACCGCGTGCGCCTGGTGCCGTGAGAAAATGGGTAGCCCGCCGCGCCGCGGCGGACTCTGGAGGTTTGCACGTTTTACCCGGTTCTCTGGTGCGTCAGCCTCGTGCGAGCGGACAAGTGCGCGTGAGGGTTTGTGCCGGCCAATCC
>CAZYHO010000075.1:0-14100 GCA_964647495.1 uncultured Akkermansia sp.
GAAATCCCAACCTGCCGCGAAACCTCGCCATCGTGCCGCATCGCACCACGGGGTCAGACCCCCTCTCACCCACCACCACCATGACCCGCGCCCATGATCTGCCTGCCCGCCCACGGAAGCAAATTCCTAGCAGTCGGATGACGACGGCGACGGTCTGCCCGCCCTGCTCGAATACGCGACCGGTGGCGACCCCGGCGCCCGCTCCGCGTTTCCCCTGCGACTCGACGCGCGCCATGGCGATGGTTCTCTCGATGTGACCTTCACCCGCCGGCTGGCCGCGGACGAAGTGGCGCTGGACGTCGAATTGTCCGCCGATTTGCAGACCTGGTCGGCGAGTGCGCCGCTCCTTCTCTCCCGCCAGGAGCCACAGGCCGGGGTGGAAAGCCTGACCCTCCGTTTCCTCCCCCCGTCGCCCACCGCGCCTCCCGCTCGCTATCTGCGTTTGCATGCGAGGCGACTCTGAGGCCGGCCGGCGGCCTCCCTGCGGAGCGGCGATTTCTTTCATCCGCGGGTCTCAGAATTCGCCGCGGATCATGAACGGGGAGATCGAATGATTCGACGTCATGCAGGGCATGGCCCGAAGCGTCGGATTCAGCCATGCCCGCAAGGTTTTTTTACCGCTTGTCCAACCGCAATTGTCCGAGAATCCGGCTGCGTTCCTCTCCGGAGACGGGCAATTCCTCGATCCTCCGTCGGGCGGCGGCCGGATCGTTGGCGAGGAGGCGGGCAAGATTTTGCCGCGCCGTGTTGATGGGGTCGAGTGAGGTGAGGGGGCCGTCCTGAAAGGCCGAAGGTGGAATGGCACTTTCCACCGCGCCGAGATAGAAGGTTTCGCGGCGGGGATCGCTGGCGGGAAGCTGGTCCAGCCAGATCATCGCGGCCTCGGGCTGGGTGCGGGTCCAGTTCTGAAAGGTGTCGGCCAGGGTGCGCTGGCGGATGTTTTCAGGTGCCTGGGCGGCCCATTCGAGCGCTTCCTGCGGTTGCTGGCGGACCAGGCTCCGCGCGGCGGCCGCGAGGGCTTCAGGGGAGGCGTCCTGGCCGGCCGGCGTGCGGAGAAACTCGGCAAAGCCGCGAGGATCGCTCTCGCTCCAGGACCAGGCGATGCGGGAAAGGACTTCCCGGCGCGGGAGCGGATCAAGCTGACCGAGCCAGGCGAGAGCTTCGGGTTTGGCTTTACGGTCCGCCTCGGAACTGACGATGCCTGGCCACCAGCTCCCCTTGTTGAGGTTGAGCATGGCTTCGGCGAAGGTCACAGCGGCCCGGGCTCGCAGCGGAGACGCCTCCAGTCCGATAACCATCGCGGCGGCGGTGTCCTGATTTTGAGCGAGGCTGCCTTTGATCAGACTTTGGACAACGTCGGTCTGCTGGCGGCCCGTGGTGTGGTCCAGGCACCATTGCAGCGCGGTGGCGGCGTCCTGTTTGCCCCAGGCTTCGACAAAGGCAGGCAGCAGCCGGGCACGCGCTGTCTCATCTGCGGCGGCGAACCAATCGGAAGCCTGGCCGATGTCTTTTTCCACCCACTGGCGGATGACATGGTTCGCCAGTTCCGCGCCCGGTCCGCTCTCATGCGCCATGGCGAAAGACAGCGCGGACGACGGATCGCTCTTGGCCCACTCTTTGCCGATGGTTTCCAGCACCCTCCAGGTGGCATAACCGGCGGGATGCGTGAGCGCAATCTCCGCCGCGTGGCGCGGATCGGCCGCCGCCCAAGTGGCGATGCCTCCCATGTTCGGCCCGTAGCTGGTGATGTCCAGTTGGCTCATGGTGATGAGCGCCTGCTCGGGGCGGTTCTGGAACAACGTGTTGAGGGCGGTGAACTGCCAGCCGTTCGCGAGGTTCCGGTGCTCCTGCAGCGCGGCCAGCACCGCGTCGGGGTCATTCTTCGGCCAGGCTTGGAACAACTGCTGTGCCAGTTCGTTGGCCGGAAAACCGGAGCCGTTCGCTCCGGCGTTCCGGCACGCCTCGAACAATCCGTGCGGGTCGCGATCGATCCAGCGTGCCGCCAGCATATTCAACGCACCGGGCAGACTTTGGGCCAGCCGGGCGAGAGATGGAAAATCTTTCGGTCCGGCTTTTTCCACCGCCGTCATCCAATGCAGCCAGCGGGTGACGCCGTCGGTCAGCGAGAGATTGGCCTCCAAGGTTTCGGCCAGAGCCGAAGAGGGTTGGGATGTCAGCTTGGGAGGTGGCCCGGGAACGACGACTGATGACGTGGCGGAGCTTTCCGGCGTGGCGGAGGCCGCGGCATGTGGCTGGCGCCAGGCGCGCAGGCCGAATCCGGCCGCGAGGCCGAGCAGCGCCGAACCAACGATGAGCAATGGGCGTTTCATGATGTGACCAAAAAGGGGTTAGCGGATGGTCTCCCTCTCCCCGGTGATGGTTCCGGCCTGCACCGCCTGCCGCAGCGATTGCTTTTCGTTTTCCGCCAGCGCGGAGCTGTCGATCCATCGCAACGCTTCCGCCGGATGGCTGCGGGCGAGCGGGGCGAGCGATTGTTGGATCGAGTTCATCCTCAACGTCGGATCGCCGATGCGGACGGCCCAGTGCCACGCTTCCTCCGGGGAATCGGCGGCGATCTCGTTGACGAGCATGGAGGCCCCCACATCGCGCTCCGCACCGACCGGCAACTGCGCGATCCACTCCGACGCGGCGAGCGAATCGCTCTGCATCCACGTGCGCGCCACGTTCCTCACCGCCTCCACCCGGCCGCCCTCCGCCGGCAGTTGCGCGGCCCAAACCGCCGCCTGTTCCGGGTTTTTGGCCGCCCAGGCTCCGGCAAAATTCGACGCCGCTTCAGGCCGCGTTTCTGCGGGCACTTCATCCAGGCGCGCCAACCATCGCGTCGGGTCGGTCAGCGCGTCGGGATTCATGTATTGGAACGCCGAGGTGAGCAGTTGCGTGCGGAGGCGTCCGGAAGTCTGCGCCAGCAGGTCGTCGAAGCGGTTCAGGCGCTGGCCGCCGTTGAGCAGGCTCTGCGCGATGCCGGCCCGTTGCCGGTCACCCTCTTCGGTGGTGGGCAGTTCGTTGGCGATGGCGAGCGCGAGGTCGGGATTTTGCCAGCCGGCGGAATTGATCACCGCCCCCCGCAGACTGCGGGTGCCTTCATCGCCGGGCTGGCTTTTCAGCCAATCCCACACTTTGGCGAGCTGCGGTTTGGCGTCGTTGAGCAGCGCGCTGCCCAACGCCCGATTCAGCAGCGCGAGTGTGCCCCGGGCGAGCTGTTGATCGAGAAACGCCACCGGATCGGCATTGAGCTTGTCGGTCACCACTTGGGCCAATCCGGTCATGTCCTCGCCGGCAATTTTCCCCGGATGATCGCGCAACCACGCGGTGATGCCGTCGAAGTCCTGCGCACCTGTTTCCTTGAGTAACCGCGCCACCGTGGTGTCGGCGAAATAGCCTGCGCGCCCTCCGGGCGGCACGAGATCGGCTTTGTTCAGCGCCGCCACGGGATCGGTGGAAGCCAGCCCCATCAACGCGCCGCGCAGGAGGCCGTCGCGGTCCACGTCGTCGGGAAGCGTTTTCACCCACGCCGCCGCGCCGTCGAAATCGCTCTTCGCCCACGCCTTGGCCACGCCGGTCAGCGCTTCGTGGCGTCGCGGCCCGGTGAGCGCTTCGGCGGCCGCTCGCGCGGAAGCGAGGTTTTTCTCGGCGAGAATGGCGAAGGCGTCCGCCACCGGATGCGTCCAGTGGCTGGTGTTTTCCGGCAGCCGCGCGGCAATGGCGGCGACTGCTTCCGGTGCCCGGCGCGCGATTTCCGTGAGGATGTCCGCTTCTCTCGTGAGCGTGTCGCCTTCCACGCCGTGGCTCATGAGTTTGGCCACCGCGGCCTGCGGCTCACGCGCCAGCCATTCGCGGAAAAGTTGGCGGACAGCGGCGGGGTTGCCGCCTTGGCCGAGAAAGAAATCGAGCCCGCCCGCCGGATCGACCTGGCTCCACTCCGCCACCAGCGCGGCCCGAAAGGCACGGCGGCGAAACGTGTCTTTGATGTCGGAAATCGCCTGGAACAATCCCGGCATGGCCTCGGCGTCGTGCCCGTGCTCTTCATGCAGGCGCACCCATTCGGCGAAGAGTTCGCTGTCACCAAAATCGGGGGCCGCGGGCGCCGGTGTCGCCGTGTCAGGCGCGGTCACTGCCGCTGCGGCTTCAGTGGCTGAAGGCTCCGTGCCAAAATGCACGGCGTAACCGAGGGGCAGGCAGGCGGCGGCTACCAAGGCGGCGGTGGTCAATGAGAGTTTCGATGTGGTCATGGCAGTGACAGCGGCGGGAGTGGTGGAAGCGGCGGCGGACGCGGCCGTGGTCGCGGCGGTGGTGGAAAGAGTGGCGGCCGCGGCAAAGGCGCCGCCTGCAAGGACCGCCGGAGCCGCCAGCGCGCCGATGGCGGCCGCGATCGTCATGGTGAAAATCGCGCCCGGCTGCGTGCTCCTGAGCGCCGTTTCGACCAGGCCTGACATCCGCTCGCGCAGCATCTCGCGGCCGCGCGCGAGCCGCTGCCTGACCGCGTCCTCGCTCAGGTTCAACGCCTCCGCCACCTCGCGCGCCGATTGATCCTGGCAATAGAACAGCACCAGCGGCAGGCGGAATTTTTCCGGCAGCTTGTTCAAGGCCTCGCGCACCAGCGCCGCTTCCTCCTCGCTCACCGTCAGTTGATCCGGTGTCGGCTGGTCCTCATCCGCTCGCGTCTCATCCCATTCGATGGCCTCACGGCCGCGGGTCCGCCGCAGATGCCCCAACGCCGCATGGCGCGCGATCTGTGCTAACCATGCGCGAAGTTTCTCCGGCTCGCGCAATTCGTGGATCTTCCGCCACGCCGTGACAAAGGCCTCCTGCGCCGCGTCCTCGTTCGCCGTAAAATCCCCCAGCACCCCCAACGCCACTCCATACACCATCGCCTGGTGGCGGGCCACGATCTCCACGAAGGCGCGCTTCTCCCCGCGTTGCGCCGCCCGCACCAGATCGGCGTCCGGCTGGGGCGGGGAAGGGGACGCGCTGTCGGCGGAGTGGATCATACCCACGTTGATGCGCGCCAGCCCCCGCGCGTGACAAATTTTTTCCACATTTTCCCATCCACGTGATTTCCCGGCCGTTCACCGCTCCTGCCGACAACCATGCGGATGCCGCTATGATTCCTCATTTCGGACAGCGGCGTCACGCTCATCGGGCTGCCGCCGTCCCTCCGCGTCCAGTCCGGCCAGGCTGATGGCGGAAAGTTCCTCCACCACCTGGGTCAGATACAACCAGTAGCTGTCTTTGCCGATCGTGTCTCTCACCATCGAGGCGGGCAGAAAGCGGTGCATTTCCTTCATGAAGTCCGCACGTGCCTCCGGCCGGGTTTGGAGCCCCGCGGTGCGTTCCTGAAGCAAGGTGATGAACTCATCCTTCTCCCGTTGATGATCGCGAATTTTTAGGGGAATCAGCCGGGTCGGCAGCTTGATCCCCTGCTGCACGAGCCAGGCGATGTCCCACAAGTCGCGGTTTTTCACACGATTCTCGCGAAAGGCGAGCGCGATGACCTTGTCGGCCAGGATTTCCTCGCGGCTCTGCGCCTGGAGAATGAGGCCGGAGGTGCCGAGGTCGATCCCGTAGAGATTCCGCAACATCATGGGACGCGGATCGTGGCTGGGGATGGCGCAGATATCGAGGTGGATGCGTTGGGCGGGAAGATGCCGCTGTCCGGGGCGGGTCTCGACGATAAGTTTCCAGGTGGAGACGTTGCCTCCAGTTTTGACGGGCTCGCTGACGCTCACAGGCAGACCGTAGCGCGTTTGCAGCCGCCCGCTGAGCACCCGCGCGAGCCCGGCGAGATCTTCGCGCTTGAAATCACCACCGCCGGTGAAGTCGAGGTCTTCGCTGAGCCGCATGGAACCATAGCAGGCTCGCAGGCACGTTCCGCCGATGAAGGTAAGACCGGCGAGCAACCCGGCCTCGCTCATCTCGCGCAGGATGTCGTGATGCAACAACTCCTTTTCCACCACCGGGCGCAGAGTGGCGAGATCGGCGCGTGAGCGCAGTGCCTCGTCCACCAGCCGGTCAAACAAGCTCACGCACCACCTCCTCGTCCACGAGTTCCAGACTGCGCCGGGTGACCTTCATGTCACGGAGCGCCTGCCGCACCGAGGCACGCCACAGATGCCGCTCCACGTCGTAGGCCAGTTCGCCGTCCAGGTCGTCCGGGCGCTGCGCCGTATGCACGAACTCGATGTGCCCGTAGTCCCCGCAGTCCACCACATGGCTGCGCCCGGAAGTCATGAGGCTGATCCAGTTCATCGGCACCTGTGAGATAACGCCCGCGTCACTCAGCACCGTTTCCAGGCTGAGGTAATTGAACTCACCCGCACGCAGCCGGGCCGCCGCGTGAAAGAGCAGGTTCCCCGCCGGATAATCCGGCACCGGGTAGAGGTAAATGCCACGGCAAACCCGCTTCAGCAATCCACCCTTGGCCGCCCGCGACAGCAGCACCGCCAACTGCCCACACTCCGGCACCGCCGCCGCGAGATCCGACGACGCAAACACGCAGTGCTCCCTGTCCGCGAGCGAACGGAGAGTCTCGGCGAGTTGCTTGAGCGGCTGCATGGAAAAAACTCTACAAAAGATTGCAAAAAGTGCAATCTTTTGTTCACTCATAGTGTATCAACAGGTGCTCTACGCGGAGATTACGCCGGGGTGACGCTTGGCGGTGAGTCGAAGCTGATGGCCGTTGGGTGTGTCAATGCGCATGGCCTTCTCACGATCGTCTGCTCTTTAAATTCGTGGCACAACCGGGAGACAGCACCACCGTTTCACCCGCCGCGTCCGTCAACATCATGAAAAGACTGCTCCTCGTCCTCCTCGCCTTCGCTCCCGCTCTGCCCGCCGAAGAAAAGGTCCGGCCGAACGTGCTGCTCCTCTGCATCGACGACCTCAAGCCGCTGCTCGGCTGTTATGGCGACCCACTGGCCAAAACGCCGAACATCGACCGCCTCGCCGCCCGCGGCCTGCGCTTCGATCTCACCTACTGCAACCAGGCCGTCTGCGCCGCCTCGCGCAACAACCTGCTGCTCGGCTCACGCTCCACCTCCATTGGCATCTACGATCTTTCGCGGAATTTCCGCCAGGCGGTGCCGGGCTCCGTGACGATGACACAGCACTTCATGAACCACGACTACCACGTCGAAGCCGTCGGCAAAATCCTTCACACCGGCCATGGCAACACCGACGACACCGCGTCGTGGAGCGTGCCCACCGTCATCGAAAAAGTCGTCGAATACCTCAAGCCGGAAAACTCGGGCGGCGGCCGGCTCACGCGTGAGGAAGCGTATTTCAGCAACCGCGAACTCGACCGCATCCGTGAACTCCCGCGCGGCGCGGCCTGGGAGGCGGCGGACGTGCCCGACAACGCCTATGCCGACGGCCGCATCGCCGACGAAGGCATCAAGCGCCTCCACGCCGCGAAAGAGCGCGCCCGGCCCTTCTTTCTCGCCCTCGGTTTCGTCAAGCCGCACCTGCCTTTCACCGCGCCGCAACACTATTGGGATCTGCACGATCCCGCGACCTTCCAACTCGCCAAGGACAGCGACACCCCGCGCGGCGCACCGGACTACGCGGGAAAGCGCGGGCATGAAATCGCCAATTACGATCCCATTCCGCCCAGCGGTCTGCCGGATGAGAAAACCGCCCGCCGGCTCATCCACGGCTACTACGCCGCCACGAGTTACATGGACGCCCAGCTCGGCCGCGTGCTCGACGCCTTCGATCGCCTCGGCCTGGCGGAGAACACCATCATCGTCCTGTGGAGCGACCACGGCTGGCATCTCGGCGACCACGGCATCTGGACCAAGCACACCAATTACGAGGAAGCCAACCGCATCCCGCTCCTCATCGTCGCGCCCGGCGTGACCCGGCCCGGCTCAAGCACCCGCCAGTTGGCCGAAACAGTGGACCTCTTTCCGACCCTCGCCGAACTCGCCGGCCTGCCCGCGCCGCGCGGACCGCAACCCATCGACGGCCTCAGCCTGGTCCCTGTCCTGAAAGACCCCGCCAAACGGCTGCGCGACCACGCCTATCATTGCTTCCCCCGCGGCGAAGGCCGCCTCGGCCGCGCGATCCGCACCGAACGGCACCGCCTGGTCGAATGGAAGAAACCGGGCGATCCGCCGGAAACCGCGCAGCTTGAACTCTACGACTATCAGGTGGAACAACCGGAATCCGAAAACCTCGCCGGGCAGCAACCGGAAATCGTGCGGCAACTCCGCGCTCTGCTCGCCCGCCATCCCGAAGCCGAACCGCGCCCTCTCGCGGAGCGAAGCACCCGGTGAGACAGAACAGAAGTTGCACGCCCATTTGTCATCGAACAGGCCGGTTGAAGACCGCCCCCAACAACCCATTGCTCCATGAAACCCATCCTCTTTCTCCTGGCGATTCTCGCTTCGCTGGTGGCGGCCACGGCGGCGCCCAGTTTCATCGTCATTCTCGCCGACGATATGGGGCAGGGCGATCTCTCCTGCTACAATCCTGCCAGCGCGTGGAAAACGCCCCATCTCGACCGTCTCGCCGCCGAGGGGCTGCGTTTCGATGACGCCCATTCACCCTCTTCGGTCTGCACGCCCACCCGCTACGGCCTGCTCACCGGCCGCTACGCCTGGCGCAGCCGGCTCAAGCAGGGGGTGCTGGGCGGCACCTCGCCTTCGCTGATTGAAACAGGCCGCCCCACCCTCGCCTCCGCACTCGCCGCCCGCGGCTACCGCACCGCCGTGTTCGGCAAATGGCATCTCGGCCTCGATTGGCAAATGGACGGTCAACAGGCCGTGTGGGATCAACCCTTTGCCGGGGGGCCGCTCGACCATGGCTTCGGCGTCTTTCATGGTCTCGCCGCCTCGCTTGACATGACCCCCTACGTTTTCCTCGAAGGCCGCAAGACCGCCGAACCCGTCTCCCGCACGCTGCCCGAAGAAAGCGGCTACCGCTTCGTCCGCAGCGGCCCGCAGGGCCAAACCTTCGAACTCGAACAGGTCCAGCCCACCCTCATTGAAAAGACCATCGCCTTCCTCCACGAACACCGGCGCGAGCATCCGGACCGGCCCTTTTTCATCTACGTCCCCCTCGCCTCGCCCCACACCCCCATCGTTCCCAACCGGGAATTCCAGGGCCGCACCCCCACGCCTTATGGCGACTTCTGCGTCGAGATCGACCATGGCGTGGGCCTCATCCTCGCCGCCCTCCGGGACACCGGCGCGGATGAAAACACGTTCGTCGTTTTCGCCGCCGACAACGGCTGCAGCCCTACCGCCAATCTCGACGAGTTGAAAAAACACGGGCACGATTCCACCCTCGGCCGCCGCGGCCACAAATCCGACCTCTACGAAGGCGGCCATCGCGTGCCCTTTCTCGTCCGCTGGCCGGCGGGCCTCCGCGAAAAGGGCGTCACCACGCAACTGACCTGCCTCACCGACCTCTACCGAACTTTCGCCGAACTCGCCGGCGCGGACGTCCCCGACACCGCCGCCGAAGACAGCCACAGTTTCGCCCCGCTTTTCAAGGAACGCGCTTCGACCTCCCCCTCCCTCCGCGCCCACGCCGTCCACCACTCCATCAACGGTCGCTTCGCCCTGCGCCAAGGCCCGTGGAAACTCCTCATGGCCTCCGGCTCCGGCGGTTGGTCGCCCGCCCCGCAAGGCCCCGACCGGCCCCCGGTCCAACTCTACCACCTCGACGACGATCCCGCGGAAACCCGCAACCTCGCCACCGAGCAACCCGGCCGCGTCCGGGAAATGGTAGCCTGGCTCCGCACCCTCATCGAAAACGGCCGCAGCACGCCCGGCCCGCGTCGCGAAAACCACTCCGCCCCCGACTGGCCCGGCATCTCCTGGCCGAAGCCATCTCCTTGAACCAAGGTGTCCCGGGTGCCGATTGAGACCCGCCAAAGATCCTGTCACAAAGAGTCTCGGCCGCGGAGTATTCTGCGAAGCCATGAATCCGTCCGACGCCGAACTCCTGCGAAGTTATGCAGCCAGCCGCTGCGAGCGTGCGTTTGGCGAATTCGTTCGCCGCCATGCAGGCCAGACCCCCTCTCACCCACCACCATGACCCGCGCCCATGATCTGCCTGCCCGCCCACGGAAGCAAATTCCTAGCGGTACCGATTCGTTTCGCCTGGGCTCTGACCCTGCTCTGTTTCTCGCTGGCCGACGGCGCCGCCAAGGGCATTGACGCCCGCCTTCTGCGCCAGCCGGATGTTTCCGCCGCTCATGTCGCCTTTGTCTATGCGGGCGACATCTGGATCGTCGCCCGCGAAGGCGGGATCGCCCATCGCTTGAGTTCGCCGCTCGGCGAGGAGTTCTCGCCCAAGTTCTCCCCGGACGGCCAGCAACTCGCGTTCACCGGCAATTACGACGGCAACCAGGATGTGTACGTCATCCGCTCTTCGGGCGGCGTGGCGACGCGCGTGACGCATCATCCCGGCGCGGACCATGTGATCGATTGGTTCCCCGACGGAAAATCGATTCTCTTCGCCTCGCGGAGGGAAAGCGGCAGCCCGCGCTTTGCCCGCCTGTTCAAGGCGTCGGCCGACGGCGGACTACCCGAACGCCTGCCCATCCCCTTCGCGGAGACGGCCGCGATTTCCCCGGACGGCGAATGGATCGCGTTTTCGCCCACCGGGCGGCAAGGTTCTTGGAAGCGGTATCGCGGCGGCACCGCGCCGGACATCTGGCTGTTCCATCTCAACACTTACGAATCGCGCAACCTCACGGACCACCCCGCCTCGGACGACACCCCCATGTGGCACGGCCGAACCTTGTACTTCCTTTCGGACCGCGGCCCGGAAACGCGCGTCAATGTCTGGGCCTACTCGCTCGACGACGAACAATTCCGCCAAGTCACCGCGTTTTCCGATTTCGACATTTCCTCCGCCTCGATCGGCCCCCGCGACATCGTGCTCGCCGCCGGGAGCGAGCTGCACCTGTTGGACCTGGAGACCGAAGAACACCGGGCCCTGGAAATCCAGGCGATCACGGACTTGGCCAGTGTCAAGCCGCAGGTGCGCAATGTCGGCGGCTTGATCCAAGGGCACACCATCTCTCCGTCGGGCAAACGGGTGGTCTTCGCCGCGCGGGGCGATCTTTTTTCCGTCCCCGCGGAACACGGCCCCATCTATTCCCTCACCCGCACCTCGGGCGTGGCGGAGCGTTACCCCAGTTGGTCCCCGGACGGGAAACACCTCGCTTACTGGACCGACCGCTCCGGCGAGTACGAACTGGCCTTGCGCCCGGCGGACGGCCTTGGCGAGGAAACGATTCTCACCGCCCTGGGGCCCGGCTTCCGTTATCGCCCGGTTTGGTCGCCGGACAGCCGGCGCCTGGCCTTTCTGGACCACCAAATGCGCGTCTGGCTCTGCCGCGTGGAGGACAAAACGCTGACCCAAGCGGACCAAGTGCGATGGCAGCTTCATCCCCAGCTCGCGAATTTTCATTTGGCCTGGTCGCCCGACAGCCGATGGCTCGCCTACGCCCGTTTCCTGGACAACTCGAACCAGGCGATTTTTCTCTTCGACACGCAAAGCTCCGAAAAACACCAGATCACCTCGGGCCATTACAACGACGGGATGCCGGTTTTCGATCCCGAGGGCCGTTACCTCTATTTCCTGACCGACCGGGAAATGCGGGCGGTGTACGGCGCCATCGACAGTTCCATGTGGACCTACCCCAACGCCACCCGCCTCGCGGCCATGGCGCTTCGGACGGATGTCCCCTCGCCTCTGGCCGCCCGCAACGACACCGAGGAAAATGAAACCGAACAACCTTCGGACGACAAACCCGAGCCCGCCAAGGACGCCGAAAACAAATCCGGCGAGCCGGTGAAGGAAACGAAGGACGAGAAAGACGAAACGCAAGAGAAAGAGGAAACCAAAAAGGAACCGGAGCGCACCCGGATTGACCTCACCAACTTGGAGCGCCGCCTGGTGGTGCTCCCGCCGCCCGCGGGCAACTACACCCAACTGGCGGCGGTTCCGGGCAAAGTCCTCTTTGTCCGCCTGCCCGAAACCGGCTCCACCGGCCAGAAAAACCGGCTCGCCTACTACGACCTCGAGGAACGAAAAGAGGAAAGCGTTCTCGAGGATGTGCAATCCAGCGAACTGACCGCCGACGGCAAAAAAATGCTGGTGCGGCGCGGGGATCAATTCGCGCTCATCGAGCCGAAAAAGGATCAAAAATTCGAGAAACCCCTGGCCGTTGACAAACTCGAAACGACAGTCGATCCGCGGGCCGAGTGGCGCCAGATTTTCAGCGACGCCTGGCGCTTCAACCGCGATTACTTTTACGATCCCGACCTCCACGGCCTCGATTGGGCCGCCCTGCGCGAGCGTTACGGAACGATTCTCGAGGACGCGGTCACCCGCTGGGATGTGCATCACCTGATCGGCGAACTGATCGGCGAATTGAACGCCTCCCACACGTACCGGGGCGGCGGCGACATGGAAACAGCCCCGCGGCGAAGCGTCGGCATGCTCGGCGTGGATTGGTCCCTCGAAAACGGCGCCTTCCGCATTCGAACCATCGTGCGCGGCGCGGCCTGGGATCATCAGATCCGCTCGCCTCTGGACGAACCCGGCCTCAAGGTGGAGGAGGGCGATTACATCCTGGCGGTCAATCGCCAGCCGCTCGACATCCGCCGCGACCCCTGGAGCGCGTTCGAAGGGCTGGCCGGTGAGACGGTGCTGCTGGACCGCCGCCCGTTCGCCTACCTGCACTGGCGCAACGGCCCGAACCAGCAATCGCCCCAGATCGCGCACTCCGGCCCGCAGGCGATTCTCATCAATGGCTGGGCCGGATCCGGCGGCGATGCACTGCCCTGGTATTTCAAAACCGCCCGGCGCGGCGCCCTCATCGGCACGCGCACCTGGGGCGGCTTGATCGGTCCCGTCGTCGCCCATTCGCTCGTGGACGGCGGCTCCGTGGTCGTTCCTCCGCTCCGTCTCTACGGCCCGGACGGCGAGTGGTTCGCCGAAGGCCACGGCGTCGAGCCCGACATCCATTTGCCCGAGGACATGTCCCGGCTCGCGCGCGGCCTCGACAACCAACTCGAGCACGCCATCGCCGAACTCGACGAGCAGGTGAAAAGCTCCGGCCAGCCCGCGCCCCCCGCGCGGCCCACGCCCGAGCGGCGTTGAACAGCTCGTCCGCGCCCGGCTCTCCGCCTTCGAATTCTTCGGTTCTCCTTCTCGGCGACGGGTCGTCCCCGCTCCGGTCCGAAGTCCGCCCGATGGGGAACCCCATTCAATCCCCCTCGAACCGGTGCCGTGCCGGAGGCCGATAGGAGTCTGCGCTCATACCGCTGTTCGCTGAAAAAATTCCTCGGCTCTTGCGCCCACGTCAAAATCTGCTACAATTTTCGACATGATTGCAGCCTCGGATATTGAGCGCATGAGTGTGGGCGAACGCCTCCAAACCATAGAGCTTCTGTGGAATTCGATTTCCCGTTCCAATGAATCGCCAGAGTCTCCGGCGTGGCATGAGGATATTCTGGCTGCGCGTCGTGCCAAAATAGAGGCGGGAGAGGCTGAATTCCTCACGATTGAGCAACTCCGCAAGCGTCTGCATCAGTCCCGATGAAGAGCGTCATTGTTCTCTCTGAGGCAGCGCAGGACTTGGAAATCGGGAGAGACTTTTACGATTCTCAAGATATTGGCGTGGGCGACTATTTTGTGGATTCACTACTGTCTGACATTGAAAGCCTTCGATTGTTTCATGGCATCCATCCCCTTCACTTTGGTTATCACCGTATGCTTGCCGACAGGTTTCCCTTCGGAATCTACTATGAGAACACTGAAGAAACGGTTCAGGTGGTAGCAGTGCTGGATTTGCGTAAAGACCCGCTTTGGATCCGTTCGGAACTTTCCACCAGATAATACAACAGCGAACACACCGTTTCTGGCAAGCGGTCGGCACACGTCCCAGCATTTCTGTGATTGGTGCACGGTACAGCGGTACACGGTACACGGTACACGGATCAGAGGTGCACGGTGCGAGGACACATGCCCGCTTCAAAACTCAGACATGAAAGCGAAGCTCTGGGGTGGGACGCGAGCCTCCGGGCGCGTCAGCGGTTGCCGTGTCAAAAATGCGGC
>CAZYHO010000076.1:0-14049 GCA_964647495.1 uncultured Akkermansia sp.
GTGCGCCTGTCGGCGCCGAAATGCCGGGATCGTGAAGGGATCGTGAACATCCATCGGTAAAAAACAGCCCTCTCCGAGGTGCGGACATCCGACGGCAAAAACCCGGGAGCCCGCGCGACAAGGTCGCCATGAACGGTGATTGGCGATTGGCGGTTGGCAAATGACCAATGACGAGTGACGAGTGACGAGTGACGAGTGACCAACGAAGAAATGCATTTGGCGATGTGACTACTCGTGAGTAATCCTCCCTGCCGGTTGGCGCTTCCTCGTTCCGTTCGGTCCCACACTCGCAGCATTCTCATGGCAGTCTCGCACGTCGGCATCGATCTCGGCACGACCACCTCCGGGCTGGCGTACATCCGTTCCGACGGCAATCCGGAAATCGTCCCGAATGCCGACGGCGAGCGGCTCACGCCATCGGTCGTCTATTTCGATCCCCATGAAGACGTGAAGCTCGTGGGGACCGCCGCGCGTGACGGCGGCGATCCCGATCGCACCATCCAGCTCATCAAACGCTTCATGGACGACCCGGACTACGTCGTCGAAATCGACAGCCGCTCCTGGACTCCCACCGAAATCTCTGCCCTCATCCTCGCCAAGCTCAAACGCGACTGCGAACGCACACTCGGCCCGCTCGAGGAATGCGTGCTCACCGTGCCGGCCAATTTCAACGAACTCGCCCGGCGCGCCACGATCGCCGCCGGCCGCATCGCCGGCTTCCGCGTCCGCCGCATCGTCAACGAACCGACGGCCGCCGCCCTGTATTACGCCCACGCCCACAACGTCCAGGGACGCGTCATGATCTATGACCTCGGCGGCGGCACACTCGACATCACGATCCTCGAAATCAACGGCGACGACGTCCGCATCCTCACGTCCGAAGGCGCCCGCCGGCTCGGCGGCTCGAACTTCGACGAGGCATTGCTCGACCTGATGGCCGACGAATACCGCCGCCAGCACCAGGCCGAACTCTACGAGAACGAACGCCAGCGGCGCCAGGCGTTGCAGACCGGCGAGGACCTCAAGAAAATGCTCTCGAAGTTGCGCAACGTCGCCAACACCATCGGCAGCGAACGCCTCGGCCAGACGCGCATCGAAATCACCCGCGACGTCTTCGAACAGGCGATGAGCCGCCTTTTCACCCGCACCTACATGCTCGTCGAACAAGCGCTCGATTCGGTCGGCCTCCAGCCGGGCGAAATCGACCACATCTGCCTGGTCGGCGGCGGCACCCGCATGCCGCGCATCCGCGAGATGCTGCGCGGGCTGTTCGGCCGCGAACCGCTCGCCTGCGGCAACGTCGACGAGTGCGTGCCGCTCGGCGCCGCCCTGTTTTCCCAGAAAGCCGCTCGCGTCCACGAAGTCTGCAACCACAGCTACGGCACCCTCGCCCTCATCGAAGACGCCGCCACGGGCCAGGTGACGTACGAGAACTCCATCGTCATCCCCAAGAACACACCCATCCCATGCGAGCAATCGCAAACCTACATGACGTCCGAAGATGACGAACGCCTCATCGAGGTTGCCGTCACCCAAGGCGAGGACATCGACCCCAACTACGTCGACGTGATCGGGAAAATCCACCTCGAGGTCCCCGCAGGCCGTCCGGCCGGCTGTCAGATCACGGTGACCTACGGCTACGATGTCGACCAGCGGGTCCATGCCCATGTGATCGACGAAGGCTCCGGCCACAGCCAGGAGGTGCATGTGGCCTACGATGGCTCGGGCGTCCTCAGCGACGAGCAGATCACCCGCCGCGCCGCCGAATTCCAGTCACTCAAAATCGAATAATCCGCGGTTCATTGGCCCGCCGCCATCGGGCGTCCATCCCTCATTGCCATGTTCAAGTTCCTTCAGCGCCTTCTCGGACACCGCGGAAACGCCGTGCGCGCCGCCCCGGCCCTCGCGCGAACACCCCGCGGCGCCACGCCCGCCAGGCCGCCCGCCACCGGCGCCAAGGCCGCCGTGCTCGAAGCCACCGCGCGCCCGCGAATCAACCGCGACTCGCCTCCCGAAGCCCTCTGCGGATTGACCCCGGGCATGTCGACGGACGAGATCCGCGAGCGCCTCGCCTTGCTCTATCGCCGTCACAACCGCGCCGCCTCGAGCCTGGAGGCGGAAATGCGCGAGGAAGCCGAGATCATGCTCGATGCCGTGGTCCGCTGCCGCGAGACTTTTTTCGGCGTCCCGAAAAGTGATCCGCCGGAGGAAACGACCGCCTCCTGAGCCGGTTTCCCGCCCTTTTCCGTGACCGGACCCCTCCTCCTTCCTGAGGCTTCTCCGGAGATTCTTTCTGCCAGACTTTCTTGCAGCCGAGTCCGCGTTTTGGCATAATCCGCGTCCCATGAAAAAGTACCCTTGCTGCATTGTCGTAGCCGATGGCTCGCGCGCCCGCGTCTTCTCCCGCTCCGCCCGCAACCAGCCGCTGGTCCTCACCGATTCCCACGACAATCCGGCCGCCCGACAGAAAACCCGTGAACTGCTCACAGACGGCCCAGGCAAGACCCAGACCAGCGACCCGCTTTCGACCCCGGGCGAAATCGAAGAAGACCGATTCGCCAAACGCCTTGCCGCCCAGCTCGCCCGCGCCGTGCACGACGGCCAGTTCGAAAACATGGTGCTCGTCGCCTCACCCCGCTTCCTCGGCACCCTGCGCGCCGAACTGCCCCGCACCGCCCGCGATCGCGTCATCCTCGAACTCCCCAAAAACTGGACCGCCCTCACCCCGATCCAAATCCAGCAGCAGATCGACGAGATTGACCCGGTCCGCGGCGTGGCCGCCGCAGCGTGAACCCTCCGCGTTTCACCATGCACACATTCCATGCGGCGGACAGCGGCCTATGCTACTGTCCGCCGTGTCTCTGTGTCCTCCCCATCGCGATTTCCAGACAAATGCGCGCCACTCCTCCGCTCTGAAAAACATACGAGCGGAGGCTCCCGCCGCGCCCAATCCCCGCGGACGGCCACCCTCGCCCCTCCCTGAAGTTTTAACCCGCCAGCACCCTTGACATGAATAATCTCCTTCGCCAGACCCGCCGCACCCTCGGAGCCGCCCTCATTGGCGCGGCCCTGCTGCCCGGCCCCATCCCGCTGCACGCCGAGGCCCCGGCCAGCCTGCGCGAACGCCAGGCCCGCATCCTCAAAGTCGCCGCCGATGTGGCCCCGGCCGTCGTCGCCATCGTGCCCGACGCCGAGGCCGCCCGCGAGAAAGGTGTCGAACCGGGCCTCGGCGCCGGCAGCGGAGTGATCATTTCCGAAGACGGCCTCATCCTCACTGCCGCCCATGTCCTTCAGGCGGTCGGCGAGGAGTTCGCCGTGATCCTTCATGATGGCGACCGCGTCAAAGCCAGGGCACTCGGCAAGGCGTACGGCCGCGATGCCGCGCTCGGCCAGATCACCGAACCGGGAAAATACCCGTTCGTGCCGCGCGCCGAACCCGATGGCCTGGCCGTCGGCGATTGGGCTCTCGCCATGGGTCACCCCGGCGGCTACGAAGTCGACCGCAGCGCCCCGCTCCGCCTCGGCCGCATCCTGGATACCGATACCGACGGATTCATCGTCACCGATTGCACACTCTCAGGCGGCGACTCGGGCGGCCCTCTCTTCAACCTCGATGGCAAGGTCATCGGCATTCATTCATCCATCGGCATGCGCGCCGCCGAAAACCGCCATGTTCCCATGGACGCCTTCGTCAAGAACTGGGACCGCCTCATGAAAGGCGATGAATGGGGCCGCCTCGGCATGCGCGAACGCGAACCGCGCAACCGCCCGAACCGGCCGCGCCCTCAAAACTCCGAACCGACCCCCGAACCGGCCGACGCGCCGGCGCCCGACCAGCCGATGCTCGGCGTCACCATCCTGCCCGGAGTCAGCGACCAGGAGGGCGCGCTCGTGGGCCAGGTGGAAGTGGATTCACCCGCGCAGAAAGCGGGCGTTGAAGCCGGTGACCTCATCGTCAAGGTCAATGACAACGGTATCGCCGATGGCGATGCTCTCGTCTCGCAGATCACACGCTGCAAGCCGGGTGACGAGGTCGCCCTGACCGTCAAACGCGCCGCCGATACCCTCGAATTCAAAGTCAAACTCGTCGCCGCCAAGGAACTCAAACTCCAGTGACCCCGCCGCGCCCCGATCAACCATAACTCTTTACTTCACACCATGAAATTTCCCTTTCCATCCCTGACGCCTCTGGGCGCCGCCGCCCTCGGCCTGGGCCTCGCCCTCACCCCGGTGCTCGCCCAGGACACGCCTCGCTCCAACAACCGCAACGCCCCCAGCGAAGGCCTGCGCCGACTCCTCGACGGGTTCGGTTCCGGCCTCGACGATGCCCAGCGCGAACAACTCAACCGCGCCCTCGAGGACTTCCAGAAAAGCCTCGACCAGGATCCCGGCCAGCCGCGCCGGTTCCAGTGGGAATGGCGCAGCGACGGCCAGACGCCGCGCTCCGAAAACGAGTCACCACGCCGCCGCGGCCGCGTCGAGTCCACACCGGCCGAACCGGATCAGCCGCGCCAGCAGAATCCCCGTGGCCAGCAACAGCAACAGCAGCGCCCGGAACGCCGCCAGGCCGCCGACCCTGCGGACCAAATGCGCCGCCAAATGGAACAAATGTTCCCTGGCCTCGACCTCGAACGCTTCCTCGGCGACGACTTCTTCGGCCCGCTGATGCGTGAAATGCAACGCCTCCAGGGAGAACCCGGCCAGAACCAGAACGACGCCTCCGAAGCCCCCTGGTTCCAGGGCCAGACTCGCGAGCGCGCTCGCAGCGGCCGTTATGAAAAGGCCGCCCGCCGGGCCATGGCGGAGTTCCGCCCCGTCGTTCGCCAGGCCCGTGACAGCGTCGTCACCCTCTACGGCGCCAACGGCGAGCAGCTCTCCCTGGCCACCATCATCACCCCCAACGGTTACGCCCTCACCAAGGCCAGCGTGCTCGGTGACGATGCCACCTTTGAAGCGGAATCGTCCGACGGCCGCGTCATCACCGCCAAAAAAATCGATTCCCTCGACCGCTACGACCTCGCCCTGCTCAAACTCGACGCCGATAACCTCAAGCCGATCGAGTGGAACACGACCGAAAACCTGCCAGTCGGCACCCTGCTCGCCGCCAGCAGCCCGGACGAGGATCCGCTGGCCATCGGCGTCGTCAGCGTCCCCGCGCGCAGCCTGGATTCCAGCCGCAAAGGGTTCCTCGGCGTCGGAATGGACGGTGGCGACAGCGGCGTCAAGGTCACCCGCATTTCCGATAAATCCGCTGCCGAAAAAGCCGGCCTCAAAGTCGACGACACCATCACCGCCATCGACGGCAAACCGGTCCGCTCCCCCAAGGAACTCACCGACATCATCACGCGCAAACACGCCGAGGACGAAGTCCACATCAGCTTCCGTCGCGGCAATGAGGACAAAGTGGCCGTGGCCACGCTGCAAAGCCGCGATGACATGGAAGTGGCCAGGCTCGTCAACGGCCAGAGCATCAACGAAAGCGAATTCAAACGTCTCCAGCGCGAAAACGACCCGACCGCCCGCATGGGGGGCCGCGGCAATAGCGTCGCTGACGGCTTCCCCGTCGCTCTCCAGAACGATCTGCTCATCAATCCGAACGAGGTCGGCGGCCCGGTCGTCGACATCGACGGCAAGGCGGTCGCCCTGAACATCGCGCGCGCCGAACGCACAAAGACCTACGCGATTCCCGCTTACGCCCTGACGAAGCTGCTCGTCAATGTCCAGGACGGCAAGCTCACCGAACCGAAAGACATCAGCTCCCTCAAGCGCGACGCCCGCAAAGCGGTGGAAGATCTCGACCAGATCCGCGCCCAGCTCAAGGAAGCCGAGGATAAAGCCCGCGCCGCCCAGGAAGCCCTGGAAAAACAAACGCGGTAGGGCTCGGCCATCCGCAAACTCCGCCCCCCATCCGCGCTCTCGTCCCTTAAGTCCTTGAGGTCCTTGAGGTCCTTGAGGTCCTTGAGGTCCCTTTCGTCCCTGTCACCGATCCCCGGTCGCCAGCGGATTACCTCGCGTCGGAAGCGGCCAGGGAATGCGGCCGCCGCCTTGGCGGTGCGATTCGAAGAGCGCGCAGACCATTTCAACCGTAAGGCGGCCTGCTTCGGCGTCGCAGAGCGGTGAGCGGTCATTCTCGATGGCGTCGATGAGGTCTTCGGCGGCGGCTTGATGGCTCGCGATGCGCTGGGCCAGGCCGGCGATGGGTTCGGGCCGTCCGATACCGTCGCTGCCGATCGGGATCCACGGCAGGGCATCGGCGCTTGGATGGTTGGGGTTGCCGCGGCGGATGTGGACCAGCGGGTCGCGGTCGATCCGGAAATCGATGACTCCCTTGGCGCCTGCGATCTGCAAGCCAAAGGCGGCGGCCGGATCGCCGCGCCCCTGGATGGAGTCGAAGAAAAACGGCGTCCCGTCGCTCATGTCGAAGCGGGCGTGCACGCGGTTGCCGGCGATGAGTCCGACGCCTTCGCTCCCTTCCCGAATGTCATCGCGGGTGCAGGGGCGCTGGTCCTGGTAGAGCGTCGCGGCGCAGGCGACCGGCGGCCCGGCCAGGGCGGCCGCGAGGTCGAACACATGAGTGCCGAGCACCCAGGCATCGAGGGCGCCGCCGCGCGAATCCTCTTTGCCGCGGCCGCGGATCTCCAGCACGGTCCCGATTTCCCCCGAGCGGACCAGATCGCGCACGACCGGCAGCACGGGGCTGTACCGGTTGCGGTGCGCGACAGCGAGCTTCACGCCCGCCGCCGCACAGGCGGAAACGATCTCGTCCGCCTCACCCGGCGTCCGGCAGAATGGCTTTTCGACGTATATCCCGCGCACCCCGGCCGCCGCCGCCGCCAGGCACATCGCGTGATGCTGGTCGATATGCCGCGGCGCCACGGCCACAATGTCCGGGCGCACCTCGGCGAGCATCGCGCGGTAGCCGGCAAACCCGGGCACCCCGCCCAGCCGCTCCGCCGCGGCTTCCCGTCCGGCATCGTCGGCATCGGCGACGCCCGCCACCACCGACCGCGGCACGCGCCTCCACATCGTATCGATCCCATGCCCGTAGTCGCCGCGCCCGGTATGGCCGATGACGCCCACTCGCCAGATCCGGTCGGCGGCTGCGTTCGTGCGGGAAACCACTCCCGCCGCGACCGCGGCCGCCAGCGTGCGGGCGGAAAACTGCCGGCGGTTCATGATGCGTGCGAAAAACGACGGTCCTTTGTCCTCACCCCCGGCGGTCGCGCGCCTGCAGGAAAAGAAGAACATAGTAAAGAAGCTGGCCGATCGAGGCCAGCGCGGCAACCACGTATGTCATGGCCGCCCAACGCAGCGCGTCCTTGGCCTGGTTGTGTGACATGCCGGTGGTGACGCCGCTTTTGTCCAGCCACGCCAGCGCGCGGCGGCTCGCGTCGAACTCGACGGGCAGTGTGACAAGCGCGAAAACAGTGGTGAGCGCGAAGAGAAGAATGCCGATGCCGAGAACCGTCGGGTTGTTGCCGCCGGCGGCAAGCCCCACGCCGATCATGATGATCCAGGGAGCGAAGTTGCTGCCGAGCTGGACGAGCGGCACCAGGCCGGATCGCAGCCTGAGCATCGGATACCCTTTCGCGTCCTGTACGGCGTGGCCGCATTCGTGAGCCGCCACGGCCGCCGCCGCCACCGAATTCATCGCGTACACCGTCTCGCTCAGATTCACCGTCTTCGCACCGGGATTATAGTGGTCGGTAAGCTGGCCCGGCACGCTCGTGATCCGCACCTCCCCCAGCCCGTTGTCGTGCAACATCTGCGCCGCCACATCGGCCCCGGTGACCGGCAGTGGTACGCGGGAATAGGCCTCCATTTTGCGGCGCAACTGCAGGCCGACAAGATGGCTGATCACCATGGCCACTCCCATGATGATGAGATAGATCGGATCGTAATGAGGAGCAGGCATCTGCTGGATGGTCGGAATGGGACGCGGGAGCGGAAGGAAGTCAATCAGCGGCTGCCATCAAATCCGGGATCGCTACGCGGAGGCGGGCGCGACGGGCATGCCGGAGGCCTGCCCAAGTTTCCGGATCTTGAACGAAAAAAGCATGATCAGCACACCGAAGGCGATCGCATGGCCGGCAATCATCCACGTCACGGCCACCACACCGCTCACCGGGAAAGCGCACATCGCTATGCCGAAAAGCACCGACAGCAGGCCTGCCAGCCCGAGAAACCACTCGCCCTCGATCTCGTCGCGCAGGCGGATCGCGGTCACGATCATCAGCCCGCCAATCACGACGGCCCACGCCGCCACCAGCAACAACAGCGCCAGCATCGTCATCCTCGGCGCCACGAACGTCATCACGCCGGCCACCACACCGAGAACCCCCATCAATACCATCGGCCAGATCGGCCGGCCCCGCTTGCGCACCCGCAACGCCGTGACCAAAGCAACCACACCCTCCGCCATCGCGTACGCTCCCCAGAGCAGGGTGAGCGTCAGTCCGGCGGCCAGCGGAAAAAAGAACGCCAGCACCCCGAAGGCAACGGCCAGCACCCCGCGCAGGAACATCCAGATCCAGTTGCGCCCGAAATCCCGGACCAGTGTGCACTCACTCGTGTTCATGCGGTGTCGATGGGTTCAGAGGCCCTGGATCAAGGAGTAGCCCGGACTCGCAGTCGGGCAAGCACCGTCGCGGGAAGCTGGCTGGCCGGCTGCGTGGTGCGCCAGACCTCGGCCGCGGTTCCGTTGCCGCGCAGCTCGGAGCCGACGAAAACCATGGGAATCGCCGTGTCGCTCCATCCCTTCAGATCGGATGTGACCTCGGGCACGTAGTCCACGCCTTCCGCCTCCAGATTGCGCACAAAAACAAACTGGAGATACGTGTTCAGCGTGCCGTCGACGACGTGGACGCCCAGGGTGAGTTCCGGGCCGAGCGCCGCATCCGCCTGATCCACACGGCTGCCGGTCGCGAACTCGAGGAAATCGACCGTGCCGTCCCCGTCGGTATCGGCCATCGGATCGCCGGCGAAAAGCACGCCGTCCGGCTGCCCGGGCCGGCCGCCCACCGCGGCGCTCGACCGCCAGTTCGAAGCCACGTTGTGGTCCGGATTCGACCGCGGATTGTTCAGGACGATGGAATGCCCGGTCGGATCTCCGGTGATGGGGTCCGTGTCCACCGGCCAGGGAGGCCCGTCGTCATACGTGAAATGTTTGATGTCCGCCGAACCCGCATCGACCAGGCGGATCGTCTCGCCGCTGTTGGAAAGATTGCCGGTGTACGGGCCGACCAGATTGATGCCGGCGGTTCCATGGCGCAAAGCGAAGCCCGACAGGTTTTCGCAGATGACCATGCGCGCGCCGGGAGCGAGAATCCGCTTCGCCGCCGGCGCCGCCGACCAGTCAAACGTGATGCCGCTCGTGAACCGGCAGCCGGTGAGGTCGACGGGCGAATCGCTGATGTTCATGATCTCGATGAATTCGAATTCCGTCGAGGCATCGAAACCCGCAGCAATCTCGACAGGCGTCGGGTCAAGCGGATGGTAATTCATTTCCGAAATGACGATGTTGCTCGCGCTGGCGGGCACTACACCCACCAGAAAGTTCGCCTCGGCCAGCGGTGACCACATCTCCTTCGAGCCATCGTAAACACGCATCTTCAGGTTCGTCGAAGCGGTCAGCGGCGCGATCGGGTGGGTGACCGGATCCTGCGTCACACGCAGCGTGTCGATCTCCAGCCGCGGTTTGAGAAGGAAATCGTTGTTGGTGGCGCTCGAATTCAGACCGTGGAAAGCGAGCACATTGACGCCCGGCACGAGCAGTCCTTTGATGGTCGCGAGTGTCGGCAGCCCGGCGATCGTCGTCAAGGTGACGGCGCTGGTGTCGCTGCGGCTCGTGCCGGACGCGGAGTTCCACAGAGGCGTCGCCGGCGCCGATCCGGCGTTCTCACGCTTCAACTGTGTGCCGTTCAGATACGCCACGAATCCGTCGTCAAATCGCGCCTGCAATCTGAATGCGGACAACTCATCGATCTGCGTCTGGTTGAGCGTAAATGTCGTGCGCAGATACACGGTGGCGTTCGCGGTGCCGCCCTGCGGCTGCATTTCCTGCATGATGTTCGTGGCGATGTGCGGCTGGAAGGTGCCGGGATTGGGTGTTTTGAACCCGATGCCGAGCGGCCTGTCCGTTTTCCATTCCGCGGCGTTTGGCGGCGGGGCGGCGCCCGTCCAGTCGGCAAGCGTCAAGGTGCTGCCGCCGTTCGTTTCGCTCGGCACCAGATAGTCGCCCGTGCCGGTGTCGTTCACCAGCACGTGCGTCGTCAACGTGGCATTCGTGCCCCCGAGCGAAAGCGTGCCTTCGGCGGGCAGGCCCCCGCCGGCCGGCCGCGGATCGCTTCCATCCAACGTGTAATAGAGGACACCGAAGGCATTGGGATTGGTGGCTTCGACGTCAAAACCGGTCGACACCACGCCGCCATAACTGTTGAGCGTGGGCGGCTTCAGGTTGTTGGGCGTCGTGTTGAACGACAGGCTCATGTCGTCCATGAATATCAACCGGCGCGTCAGCCAGGCCTTGACGTGGTTGACCTCGCTGTTCGCCTGCGCCACCTGCGCCACCGTCGTGGCCGAGGTGATGGCCTGCCAGTCGAACGGCGTGGCCTGGTTCCACCGCGGGCGCAGGTTGTAGCCGTCGGCGTTGGGCCAGTCATAAACACCGAGCCGCTGCCAGCGCGCATGATGCCGGCCGATCGGGTTTTCGACCGACGGCGTGCTGTTCGGCCAGTTGCCGGTCCCGCGCGTCACCACCGCGTATGGCTGGCCGTCGCTCAGCGTGTCGACCATGGAGTCGATGCGGGCCATGAGGCTCTCGGTCGAGAGAATCCCGCGGCGCAATTGCCAGTAGCGGTCCCAGTACTTCTGGTTGAACTCGGGATCGGCAAAGAGCCGCCGATACCACGGATAGTTGCTCGTGGTGTAGATATCGCCCTCGGCGTAGTACCACCCGATCGGATTGAAGCCGCTCAGGTAATTCGCGTTTCCCAAGGACAGATTGTAGTCCCAGATCGGCAGCGCGCGCACCTTGCCGCCGCGTGGCTTCGTCCAGTATGTGCTCAGCCGGTAACCGTCGATCTGCTTCGTGAACTCGACCCAGATGTGGTTGTCGATGAAACTGTCGACGTCGATGTACTTCGCATACCCGTTGACGGGATCGGCGAAGTTCGCCCCGTTGAGGGCGGACTCGAAGCGATTCATGTAACCGCGGATGTACGAAACCTGGTTGGCCGTGGGCGGATCCGGCTCGCGGATTTGCAGCGTCTGGCCGGAGCTGGTGACAAACGGATTCGCCTGCGGATCCTTGTCCTTGCGGAAAATGTAACCGCCGCTGATCGGCGCGGCGTCGTCGATGGCCGGATTGTTCGCAAATGTGTTTTCGCACGGGCGCAGCCTGTCGATGTCCACCCGGTCCTTGTGGCGCTTGATGCGCTCGGTAAACACGTAAATCCCGCGGTAATCGCTCGCTCGCAGCGCCCCGTTGTCCTGCTGCCGGAAAAAGACCTCCACGTAACGCTCGCGCATCGCGCTGCCTTCGCCGTTGGTCTCGTACATCGTGTCGAACGGCAGTTTGTTCCGGAGGACGGACTTGTCGTTGTAATTGGAAATCAGCGCCCAGTCGGAATCCGCGCTGAGCCCGAGCACCGATTCGTCCTTGTCGCGCTCGTAGTTGTCCCAGATCTCCCAGGAATACGGGCGCTGGGCAAAGCTGGCGGAGGTTTCGCCGCGGACGTGCACACCGCTGCGGGCCTGATGGTCGACCGGGCCGGTGATGACAGCGCGGTTGCCGGCGCCGGGGTCGGGAGCGAGCGTGACGGCATAACAATACGAAAAAACGCGCGCGCCCGGACTGCCGCCCGCGTTGTCGATGTTCTTGCCGAAGCTGTCGAAGACGATGATCGGCAGGTTCGAGCTGAACGGCTGGCCGCTTCCGCGGTAATTCGTCAGGCTGGCATCGAGCGGGATGAATGTGCGGCTGCTGATCTTGCCGGGGAGGCGGCCGGGGCCGAAGACGGCGGCGCGTATGTTGACCGCCGTGTTCAGGGCGCCGGGCACGGACGGATCGTTGAGCACGAACCCGCCGTCAGGCCAGGCCGGAGAGGCGGCGTGCGGGCGGGAATTGTCCAGAGTGTACCGGACGACCGCTCCGGGTTCGGATGGCCTGGCGGCGTCGAGCGAAGCGGGTCCGGAGAGCAGCCCGCCGGTGCGGGAAAAAAAGACATCTTCGCCGGAGGCGGGGGCCGGTGCCTGTGTGCCGGCATTCTTCGCGCCGGGCGTCGGGGATTCGAAGTAGCCCTCCTCCAGCGTCGGCCGCAGCACTCCGAAGGAAACGTCGCGCACCTGCGGCCCGTACGTGTAACTATTCGCCACCGTCACGCCGTCGGGTCTGACGAGGGCCAGGTAACCGCCGTATGTGTTGAGCGTGAAATTCGTGTGGTAGTTGGGGGAGGTTGTCCGGTCCTTGTTGTCGGCCCAGATGACGACATAGGCGTATGGCTGGAGCGAGATCGACGGCAGCGTCCACTTCGAAAGATTGGCCGGGTCGTCAGTGAGTTTCCAGCCCGCCAGGTTCACCTGTGTGTTCTGGCCGTTGTAGATCTCCAGCCAGGGATTGGGCTCGCAGTTCTCGTCGTTGCGCGTGTCCTCGTTGTCGGCCATGAACTCCGTGATATATGGCCCGCCGGTCTCCAGCGGAGCGGACGGCACGGTGGTCACCGTCAGGTCGTCGATGAAAACCCCCTCGCTCAGCGTGGCCGAGGTGCGCGCGGTGAACCCGAACCTGTGATTGACGGCGGGGGAGTAGCCGGGTGTCGGAACGCCCGACATGATCGTCTGGCCCGCATAGCTCAACTCCAGTCCGTCAAAAACATTCCACTTGATGACCACCGGGCGGAATTCGCCGTCGAAGTAGAAGTTCGGCAGATCGTTGAATGTCGAACCAGGCGGATCGAGCACGCCGGCGAGGATGGTGCGCACGTTGACGCCGTTTGCCTTGACGCGGAAGTATGGCCCGTCTGTCGAATCCGAGGCGTCCCATCCGATGGTGATGCCATTGGTCATGGTATAGCCTTCCTCGCCACGGCCGTTGTCGCCCGGGAGCGCCCCGAAATTCACCGCAAACCCCTCGCCCGGAGCCGCGTTCGGGTTCGATTTCACGAAACGAAGCTGAAAACTCACCGTGAATTCACTGATCTCCTTTCCCGAGTCCAGTTGCGGCAGCTTGTACGATCCCGTGGAGGTGCCCGATCCATCCGCGGATAGCCGCAGACTGTTTCCTTGAACAGATGCGGTGCCCGCCGGACTGCCCCCGATCGTGCTCGAGTCGCCAAGCGTGACCGTGCCGTCAGCCGCGGTGAAATTCTGACTGTAGGAACCGGCGCGTCCTGGTGTCACCGCGCACAGCAGGGTGGCCACGGCGGCTACGGCACGCATGTTCCAGGCACGACGAGGTGCCTGGATGAATCGAAAAACTCTCATGGGATTTTGGAAGTGGTGTTTCCCGAGAATACGTAAACGGCGCGTCTTGGGAAGACCAAATCAACCGGCTGTCTTCCGGACGCGTATCGACTCGATGACGACATCGCTGAGCGGCGCCCCTTTGAGCGGCATCGGCTGGAGCGTGCCGTTGCCGAGGCGGCCGCTCACTTCGCGGACACCGGTCTTCACTTCGTTGATTTGTTGAACCACGTCCATCCCCTCGATCACCCGCCCGAAAACCGCATACCCGGCCGCGCTGGCCGACTGGTCGAGCAGCTCGTTGTCTTTGCAATTGATGAAAAACTGCGCCGTCGCGCCGTCCGCAACATCCGTGCGCGCCATGGCGATCGTCCCCTGCGTGTTGCGCAGGCCGTTGCCCGCCTCGCTCTTGATCGGCGCCCCGACGGGCCTCTCCTCAAGCTGATCCCCCTTCTTCTCGAATCCCCCGCCCTGAATGAGGCGCCCTCCGATCACCCGGTGAAACACCGTGCCGTCGTAATGCCCCTGCTCCACATACGTCAGGAAATTCGCCACCGTCACAGGCGCCTTCTCCGGGTCAAGCTGCAG
>CAZYHO010000077.1:0-2898 GCA_964647495.1 uncultured Akkermansia sp.
CTCCGGGCGCGTCAGCGGTTGCCGCGTGCAGGGGATGGCCCGGTTCCCGATTCTCGCGAGATCTCCGAGCGGACTATTCGAGACACCCTTGGAAGGCCGAACCCAACAGCAAGAAAGCCCGCTATCGCGGACAGGAGTTTTATTCCTTGATGAGCGAGATCTTCACGCCTCCGCGGGCGGGAGGTGTGGCGAGCGCCTCAGCCAGATTTCCCGACGGCCTGGCGGCGGGCGGCGGGCTGCCGGGAGCGGTATCGGTGTCGGCTTCCAGGGCGGCGCGCAATGCGCCTTCGACCATCTGGCCGCAGTGGATTTTCATGGGGGGCAGCGGTCCGAGCGGGGCGCTCATCTCCGAAGCGCTCAGGTCTTTGGCTTCTTCGACGGTTTTGCCCTTGAGCATTTCCGTAGCCAGGCTGGCCACCGCGAGCGCGGTCTGGCAGCCGAACGCCTGAAAGCTGGCGCGGTCGATCACCTTGCGGCCGTCCTTTTCGGTGAACTTCAACCACAGGCGCAGCATGTCGCCGCACTCGGGCGAACCCACGGTGCCGACGGCGTCGGCGTCCGCCATTTCGCCAAGGTTCTTCGGATTTGCGATGACCTCGCTGAGCGCCTCTTCGTTCATGCGGCCCACCATGCATCCGCCTGGCGGGTCGGCCAATCGGGAATTGAGGTTTGAGATGTGGGCGGGGCCGCGCCAGTTTGACGCACCGTCGGTAACGACGATGATTTCGATTCCATGCCTGCCACCATCCTGATCGTTGATGACGAGAAGCATACCCGCGACGGGTTGCGGCTTTCGCTGGAGGATGAATTCGACGTGTACGTGGCGGCGGACAAGACGGAGGCCCTGGAGGTCCTGCGCAACGATCACATCGATGTGATGGTGACCGATTTGCGGCTGGGGGCGGACGACGGGATGGAGGTCATCGACGCGGCGCTGCAGATGCCGCGGCCGCCCGTGTGCCTGATGATGACGGCTTATGGGTCGGTGGACAACGCGGTGGAGGCGATGAAGCGGGGCGCGTACCATTTTGTCACCAAGCCGCTGAACATCGACGAACTGGAGATCCTGATCAAGCGGGCGCTGAAGACGCGCGGGCTGGAGCAGGAGAACATTTCGTTGAAGCGCCAGGTGGCCCATCGCTTTTCGCTGGACCGGCTGGTCGGGCAGTCGGAGCCGATGAAGCAGGTCTTCGAAACGATCGAGCAGGTGGCCCCGAGCCGGGCGACCGTGCTGATCCAGGGGGAAAGCGGGACCGGCAAGGAGCTGGTGGCGCATGCGATCCACAATCTGAGCGGCCGCCCGAAGGAAAAACTGGTGATCGTCCACTGCGCCGCGCTGAGTCCGCAACTGCTGGAGAGCGAGCTGTTCGGGCACGAAAAGGGGGCCTTCACGGGAGCGGTGGAGCGGCGGATCGGACGCTTCGAGCAGGCGAATGGCGGCACTTTGGTCCTCGACGAAATGGGAGAGATCGACGCCGCCATCCAGGTGAAGCTGCTGCGCGTGCTGGGTGAGCGGACCATCGAGCGTGTCGGAGGCAACCAGACGATCAAGGTGGACGTCCGTGTGATCGCGGCGACCAACAAGAATCTCGCGCAGATGGTAACCGAGGGGAAGTTCAGGGAAGATCTGTATTTCCGGCTGAATGTCGTGCAGATCACGCTGCCGCCGTTGCGCGATCGGCGCGATGATCTGATCCCCCTGGTGCAGTATTTTCTCAAGGACCTGGCGCGCGAGAACAGCAAGCCGGTCAAGGAGTTGTCGACGGAAGCCATGCAGGCGGTACTGGACTATCCCTGGCCGGGCAACGTCCGCGAATTGCGGGCCGCCCTGGAGCGCGGCGTCGTGATGTGCAACGGATCCAGGATCACGTTGCGCCACCTGCCTGAGTCGCTGCGCGATGGCGGAGTGATCGTCCCGGGCGGCGCGGCGCGCGTGGGCGGCGACCCAGCCGGCGGCGGGAACGGCGCTGTCCGATCGAACACATTCCCCGAGGGCGGTGACCTCAACCTCGCGCGCATGGAGCTTGAATTCATCCGGAGGGCGCTCAAACGCACACACGGCAACCGAACCGAAGCCGCCAAACTGCTCGGCCTGAGCCGGCGCACACTGCAGCGGAAATTGCACGAATTGGGCGAAGACGACGTGTGAGGGCCGCACCCTGCGGGCTTCGCTGAGACGGAGGTTTACAGAGAGCGGTGAACGCGCGAGCCCCGCGCATGGAAAAGCGTATTGGTTTTGCCGGGAAACCCGCTGCCTGTTTGCCTGCCTGCCTGTCCACCCGCGATTCAGAACGCGAATCCGAAGGTCACGTGGAACGCTCCGAAGGCCTCGCCGTCGCGCCGGTCCGGGTTGATACCGTAGTCGACGCGGAGCGGGCCGACCGGCAGCCTGTAGCGCAGACCCAGGCCGAGCGCGTACCGCAGGTCGTCGATGTCGATGAATGTGGACGCGTCCTCGCCGAGTGATCCCGCATCGGCGAAGGCGGCCAACTCGAGGTTGCGCACGGCTTCCCACGATATCTCGGCGCTGGCGACATGGCTCGCGAGACCGCCGAGCGGCGTATCGCCTTTCGCAGACATCGGGCCAAGCTCCCGCTCCGCGAAGCTGCGCACGCTGTTGGCGCCGCCGTTGAATACCCGCAGATCGATCGGAACCTCGGTCACCTCCGAGGCGGTCAGCAGGACCCGCGATCGCGCCCCCAGCGAAAGCCGCCACCGCTCGCCCAGCGGGTGGTGCCATGCCGCGCCGATTTCGCCGCGCGCGAAAGTGACGTCGTCGCCATCGCCGCCGTCGATCCATCCGCCTTCGGCCGCCAGTTCGAGCAGCCAGCCCTTGCGGGCGAGCAACGGGTGGTCTCGATAATCGAACGTGAGGCGCGCGCCACCGGTGGCCGTGAC
>CAZYHO010000077.1:2998-13857 GCA_964647495.1 uncultured Akkermansia sp.
TGCACGCTCGCTTCTCCGCCCGCGCCGCGAAACTCCCCGCGCAGCGCCACGGCGTCGCCGGAGTCGAGAAAATTCACATGCCGCGCTTCCAGGCCGATGATCGGTCCGAGCAGCGATTCGTAGCCGCCGTAAAACCCCAGTGTTTTCGGCTTCGCTTCCTCGCCGCGAATGCGCAGGTCAAGCTCCGCCTCGCCGGCCACCACAGGTTCGACGTCGAGCCTGCTGAACAGGCCGGAGTCGAGCGCGCGGCGGTGAAGCAGATCGATCGAATCCGGCGCGTACGTTTGAGCCGTGGCCGCGGAGAAAATGGCGCGTGCGACGCGTGTCGCTCCGCGTCCGAGCCCCTCGTCCACTTGCACCGCGCGCACGGCGTATCGTTTCCCGGGCGTCACGGTGAACGTCACCGGCACGCGTGTCGCCGCACCCGGTTCGCTCACGCCGGCACCCGCCGCCGCGCCGACATCCGCGGCGAAATAACCCGCTCCCTGAAGAGCGCCCTTCAGCATGGTCCGGGTGGATTCCACGGTCACTTCACTGAACGGCCGGGATTCCAGCGCCCGCGCGCGCTCTTTCGCATCATCGTCGATCGTCGATGTATCTCCCGTAAATTCAACGACTCCAAATACAGAGCGAATCCCCTGAGTGAGCGTGATTTCGACGTCCATCGTGCCCTCGTTCGCCGACGCGACGAACACGGGAGGCGTCGACATCGCTTCCAGGAACCCCTGCGATTGCAGGTGCCGCACCACCAATTCCGCTCCAGCCCGCAGGTCCGCCTCGACGAATGGCAGCGTCTGCCCGCGCCTGCGCCACACCGGCGCCCGCCTCCCCTCGCGTTCGCGCGTCGGCCGCAGCAGGAAGTTCTCCAATTCATCGGAAGGCACTCCCTCGGTGCCCTGGATTCGTATTTCGCCGACCTCCCAACGCCGCCCCTCCTGCACATCGAGCCGGACGATCCCGTCGTGAATCGACCAATCGACGACCGCCTGTGCGTGGCCGAGCTGCAAGTATCTGCCACGCAGAAAAAAGGCAAGATCGTCCGCCAGCGGTGCCGAAACCCGGCTGTCCCCTGCCAGCGCCAACTGGTCCTCCACCACGCGCGAGGCATCGGCGGCGGCCGACTCCCCCACCCCGCGCAATTCGACAGTCACGCTCCGAACCGTGATCCGGCGCGCCTCCTCGGTCGCGCCGGGCGCGCGCATTTCAGGCGCGGGCATGTCATGCGAGGCCATGCCCCGCGCGGCCGGCATCCACGCCGCGGCCCATGGCAAAAGCCAGACCAGACGAGCCACCGCGCGTTTCATCGGAACCGGATCAAATAGTGCAGCAGCCCGCGAAACGTTCCAGCTTCTCCCACGCGGCCGATGATGCGCCATTGCGGATTCAGCTCGTAGACCGCCGACAGGCTGCGCCGCGACGGATCACTCCCGAAAAACGCGAACTCGAACGAGAGCCGCGGCGGTTCGTCGTCATCGCTTCGCCGCGCGCTCCTCGGAAACATCCGGCGGTACGCCTGCTGAAGCACCACGAATGCGGCACGACCCGCCGCCTCTCCTCCACGTGTCGAGAGATCGCTGGTTGTCACGCCCGTGGCGAGCAACGAGGCGATTTCCCCCTCCGGCAGCGGCGGGCTCGATGTCAGCCGGACCATCGGATCGAGCGCTCGCCCCTGGACGATGACCTGGACCATGCGGCCGTCGGTGACCGATTCGCCGACCACGTTGATCTGGGGGTCGAATGGCTTGTCTTCGGTGAATTCGATCGAACCATTCGTGATGTTGAGCCGGCTGAACGGGAGCTTCACCCACATCTGCTCCATCGTCGCCCGGCCCGTAAGGACCGGTCGGGCGCCGGAACCGGTCAGTTTCAAATCGGCCACCACGTTGCCGCGCGCCACATTCCCCATCAGGCGCACCGGATCACGCGTCCGGATGCCGACATCGAACGTCCAGGCGTCGAATGGCGCGGGCAGTGCCGGCGGCCCCTGCCGGGCAAGCGCGGTCGCCGGTGGCGGCGGCGGCAACTGGTTCGGCAGCGAGAGCGGCAGGAATTCGATCTCCTTGAAGACACGGCCGCGCACCAGATCGATGTTGCCGCTCACGGCGGCGCGCGCGATCGGCCCTCGGCAGAGCACGTTCGCGTTGGCTCGCAGCGACAGGTTGTCATCACGCACGACCAGCACTTCATCCGCGAGCAGCCGCAGGTCCAGCACCGGATCGCCCGCGCGCGAAAGGTCCGCGCCGCCCTCGACCCGCAGCCGTCCGCCCGCGAGCATCACACCAGCCTCCCTCACCCTCACCCGCTTCTGGTCCGCTTCGATTCGCAGGACAAGCTCTCTGATCGACGGGAGCGACGCGCCTTTGAGACGCGCTTCCGGAACAACCACGCCCACCACAGCGGTCCACTCCGGCTGCCCGGCCGTGCCGCTCACCGTGGCGTCGATCTCCGCGGTTCCTTTGACACTTTCCAGCGCCGGCACCCAGCCGGGAACGAACGCCAGCGACGATCTCGGAAGCCGCAGCCGGCCGCTCAACGCCGTGGTCCGCAGCGTGGATGGATCGCGAAGCAAAGCCGCCGCATCGAACGGCATCCGCGCCTCGAGTGTGGCCGGTTCCAGCGGGCTCTGCACGATCCGGCCGTCAAGCGTCAACCGCCCGTCCTTCAGCTCTGCCGTCACGGACACGGTGGCGGGAGCCAGCTTGTCTCCCGCTTTTCCGGCCGGACGCAATCCCGCGGCCTCCACCCGCACCGTTCCCGCAAGCGTGCGCACGGAGCCCGAAATGTCCGCGTTCGCCGTGACCACGCCGCGCACCGGGAAGTCGTGCCCGAGAACCGCCGCGGCTCGTGCAATGTCGAGCGGCTCCGTGCGCACCGTGATGAGCACTGGGGCATCCAGGTCGAGGAGGGTGTCAGACTTGTCGGACCTGTCGGACTTGTCAGACTCGTCGGACTCGTCAGACACCTCCCGCGCTGCGCGCCGCAATGGAATGGAGGCTTTCGCCTCGGCGACGTGCTGGCCGTTCATCCAGGCGTTCAGGGCCGGCATTTCCAGGCGTCCATCCTGCCACGAGACGCTGCCATCGGCGCGCCACGGTCCGGCTTCCGCCATGAATGACGGCACAAGCACGCTCGCTCCATTGTGCGTCACGGTCGCCTCGACGCCGAGCGGCTCGCGGGCGTCGGCGATGCGCAAGTCCCGCGCGAGCACGGAGGCGGTGCCCGCGATTTCGCCGCCCGGCGCCCCGGTGGCCAGCTCCCAATTGAGCTGGAGCATGCCCCCGCGCAGTGCCGGCCCGCCGAACGCCGTGCTCCATGCGCTCAGGCGGTCGATCGCGGGGAAGCGCGCGCTCACGCGAGCCGCGGTCGCCGCCAGGCGCTCGCCGAGCGCGATCGTGGCCGCTCCCGTCACGTTGTTCTGCGCGTCGAAATGCGCGGCGAATTCCTGCACATTCGCGACGCCGTCGTCCACCGCGGCGCGCAGGCGCAGCGATTCGAGCGGTGCCTCCCGCATCACGATGCCGGCCGCATCGAGCGTCGCCTGACCCCGCAGCCGCGACCAGTCACCTTCGCGCACCGGCTTCAGAAGCCCGCTCAGCGCGCCCGCGGACTCGATCGTGCCGGCCGTCGGCCACGGCAGCTCCCCGCGCGCTTCCACCGGCACGGTGGCGAGGTCGCGACAAGCCGCCTGCCATGACACCTCGAATGCCTGGTCGTCCCGTAAGTCGAAACCGCCTTCCGCTCGCAGCGAGTTGTCCTCGTTCAGTTGCGCCTCGGCCTGCGCCCGGAATTGTTTTCCATCCGGCGTCGTCGCGTTCGCTGTCAACTGCTGCACCGGCAGCCCGTGGATCATCATCGACGATCCCGTCGCCGTGGCCCGGATTTCCGTGAGCGCGCGTGCCGCAAAGCCGGCATCGGCCCGCGCGACCACATGCCCCTGGACGGCGCTCCGGGCCGGCAGCCATTCTTCCAGCGCCACGGTTTCCATCTCCACGGCGACCTCTCCGCGCGATGCCGCAATATCCATCCATCGCTGCGGCGCCGCGGCGCTGCCGTGAAACGCCGCCGTCGTCAAGCCCGCCGCGAGCTGCCCGCGCGTCACGGTGATCGCCGCATCGCCGAGCGCCGCGGCAAAATCCACGGCCACAGTCGGCAGACCACTCCGCGACACCACCGCGTCCTTTGCCTGCACCTGCGCGCGCAGCCGGTCCGGCCGCAGCACCGGCCCCGACGCCGTCACGTCCACTTCGCCGCTGTTCCATGCCATGCCGCCGTCGGCGATTCCCCAGAACTCCAGTGTGGCATGTGAAACCGACCGTGTCCTCCCCTTCGCATCCACCTCGATCCCGTCCGCCGCCAACATGTTCACCACGCCCTCCGCCTCCAGCGAGGCGAGTGACTGGTGAGCCGCCACTTCCACACTCACGCGACCCAGCGCGAGATCCGCGAGCCGCACCACCAGGCGCTCCAACGCCACGTCCGGCCACAGGCCCAGACTTTCCACCGCCAGTGAATCCGTCGTCGCCCGTGTCGATCCCCGCGCGTCCACGAGTTCCGGCACGCCCGGCGCCGCGAACCGCGCCACGCTCAGATGCCCCGGTTTCGCCGGATCGAGATGCAGCGAGAAATCGACGACTTCTACGATCCCGCCGGGCAATCGCAGCCGCAGCGAAACGTGATCGATTTCAATGGCCGGAATCCGGACCGACGGCCACTTCCCGCCCTTTGCTTTTCGCGGCCTGGCCGCGCCCTCCCGTGCGGCGGTTCTTCGCGTGAGGTCGATGTCGGCCTCCAGGCGCCGCACCGCCACCCTGTCCACCATGGCTCCCGGACCATCCCGCCGCAGACGCCGCAGGCTGTAACCGGCCGAGGCATGCTCCAGCGTCAGCGAACGCACGACGCTCTGCGCGCCGCCCGCCAGCCGGACGTCGCTCAGCGCGAAATCTCCCCACAGCGAGCCCGACGTCGACCAGCTTCCCTCGATCCCTGCCTTGGCCGCGTACTTTCGCCCGGCTTCCCGGATCACCCAATGCGCGAGCGGCCGGTGAAAAACGACCAACACCAGCAGCCCAAGTCCGGCCGCCACGAGACCGCGCTTCAGCCAGCGGCGCCAAGGGCGTCGGCGGGACGGGGAGGCGGCGGTGTCGGCATCGTTCATGTCCTCGGGGTTTCACCCGATGACTTCAGGCCACTCAGTGTGGAACATCTGCCCTTCCGGCTTGTCAAGTCGCTCGTACGTGTGCGCGCCGAAGAAATCCCGCTGCGCCTGGAGCAGGTTGGCGGGCAGACGGGCGGCGCGATAGCTGTCGTAGTACCCGAGGCTCGCGCCGAAAGCGGGCGCCGGGATGCCGTTGAGCGCGGCGAGTGAGACGACTTCCCGCCAGTTCGCCTGCGTGCGGTTGAGCACTTCCTTGAAGAACGGATCGAGCATGAGGTTCACCAATCCGGGATTCGCGCGATAGGCCTCGGTGATCCGGTTGAGAAACCGGGCGCGAATGATGCAGCCGCCGCGCCAGATGCTCGCGATGCGGCCGAGATCGAGCCCCCACTCCTTCTTCTCCCCCATCGTCTTGATGAGGTCCAGCCCCTGCGCGTAACTGATGATCTTCGACGCGTACAGCGCGTCGTGCACTTTCCTCACCAGCTCCGCGCGGTCACCGCCGATCGCCGGCTGCGGACCGGTCAGTTCACTGCTCGCGGCGAGCCGCTGGCTCCGCTGGCTCGACAGGATCCGCGCTTCCACCGCGGCGTTGATCGTGCTGATGACCACGGCGTTCTCCGCCGCGTTGAGCAGCGTCCACTGGCCGGTCCCCTTCTGGCCTGCCTTGTCCACGATCAGCTCGACGATCGGCTTCCCCGTCTCCGGATCTTTCTGCTCGAGCGCCTTTCCGGTGATCTGGATCAAATAACTCTGCAGTTCGCCCTCGTTCCATTCGTTGAAAATGCGCGCCATCTCGTCCGTCGTGAACCCCGCGTGTTTGAAAATGTTGTACGCCTCGCAGATGAGCTGCATGTCGCCGTACTCGATCCCGTTGTGGATCATCTTCACGTAGTGGCCGGCGCCGCCGGGTCCGATGTGGATCACGCACGGCTCCCCGTCCACCTTCGCCGCGATGCTCTCGAAAATCGGCTTCATCACTTCCCATGTGCTCGGCGGCCCGCCGGGCATGATCGACGGCCCTTTGCGCGCCCCTTCCTCGCCGCCCGACACACCGGCCCCGATAAACCGCAAGCCTTTCGACGCCAGCCACGCATCGCGCCGCTCCGTGTCGGTGTACAACGAATTACCGCCGTCGATCACGATGTCATCCTCCTCCAGCAGCGGGATCAACTGCTCGATCACTGCATCCACTGGCCCGCCCGCCTTGACCATGATCTGGATCTTCCGGGGCCGCTTCAGGCTGCCCACAAATTCCTCCAGGGTCCTTGCGCCGATGAGCCGCTTGCCCGGGTGCTTCGCCACGAATTCATCGGTGGTCGCGGTGGTCCGGTTGTAAACAGCAACGGTGAACCCACGGCTCTCGACGTTGAGCACCAGGTTCTGTCCCATGACGGCAAGGCCAATGAGGCCGAAGTCAGCTTGACTCATGATGTGGCGGATCGTGATGATGATGTGGTCGGAGGCACGCCGGCGGCATCGGCGGAATCGGCATGCCCGATCGCCTTCGCACCGGCTCCCGGCGCGAAGGAGGGAATCGTGATTATGCACATTTTGTCGCGGCGCAAATGGATACGGGCATCAGCCGCCAAAAAAGCAGCTCCTCACCCCGGCAGGGCGCACCCATGCCATCACTCGGCATTATACGCGGCCTTCACCCGCCACCAGCGACCACGACGTCCACGTCCCGTCACTCAACTGCCGCACATGCACCTGGGCATTTGATCCGCGATCTCGGCCGCTGGTGTCGTGGCCAAATGCAGCCCCATCAACGGCTTCGAGGCATCCGCCCGTTCCGCGACCACCTCGGCGGCGGTGTGTTCGTGTGTGGCCCAGTGCATCTTGGCAAAGCCCTTCACCAGATATTCGTTCAAGCGCCCGATCGCCCACTGGCAGAACTGCGTGCCCCGATGGCTGCGCGCGCGGAAACCCACGGCCAGAATGCCGTCCAGATTGTAGTGCTCGATCTCATGTGTCACTTGCCGGGAGTCCTCCAATCCTGCCATTTGGGCAGAGTAAATGGCAGGAAGGCCCGTTCGTAGGATTCTTGATCTGTGAATCCTGCTATTTTGGCGGAATAAATGGCAGGGGAAGGTGGCTTCATGGTCGGAGGATGCGGTATTCGGTCGCACGCCCGGCGCCGGACTTTTCCAACAAGCCCAATTCTTGAAAACGCTTCAGGTGATTCATGGCCGTTCGGTAGGGCAGCTTCAGGGATTCGGCATACCCGGCGGATGTAGTGATCTCCTTCGTCACCAGCCACTCCCACCCCGCCCGCTCGGACTTGCTGAGTTTTTCCAACACTTCTTGGCCGAGCGCCGCACCGGCAGCCGCCACACTTCGATACAGCGTCAGCACCAAATAGGGGTTCTCCCACGCATACTTCGGCAATGGCAGACCAACATCAGATGCACGGGCCCTCATCGACCTCAGCCCCAGTCCCCGCTCCTCGGCCAACTCCATCTTGGCGAACACGTAATGGAGCGCCGGATTGCGACTCAGCATCGGTGCGCTGAAATCCTGAAGCTGCCTCAGCGTGATGGGCGGTACCGGCTCGCCGGGACTCTTGATCGTGACGGTGTCCGGCGTGACCACCAACTGGCACTTCGCTCCGGCAATGTCATAGTTGCGATGCACCAGCGCATTCACTATGCCTTCGCGGACCATCTCGAAGAACTTCTCGTTCGCCTCCTTTCGCTGCGCGCCGCTGCGGTCGATTGGATTTGGCAGCTTGTCCTTCAGCCACTGAATGGCCTGCCCGGGCGCCTCAACCATCGGCCCGGCGAAATCCCGGACCTCCTCGCTGCCGTCGGGCCAGTAAATGGTTCCCAACAGCCCCGCCTGCGGCATGACATCGCGTGGCGACTTGCCGAAGAGCAGCAGGCCGAAACCTGCGGGGGCCAATTTCTTTCCCTCCGCCTTCATCAGCCCTTGCTGCACCAGCTTCCGCTGAAAAGGCCCGGATTTCACCGCGTCCCCGATCTTCGCGAAGGAGCGATATCTCTCCAACGCCTCGGTGGAAAAGTCGCTCATGTCGGCCGTCCTCACCGGATTCTCCAACGTCGAGAGCACCACTTCCTCTTCCTCTTCCTCCGCCGTGGCCCGACGCTCCAGCGCCTGTGCGATGAACTCCTTGTTCTCCGCCTGGATTTTCTCCTGCAAATCGCGGTCGAACATATGAACGGTGACCCCGTGGTCCTGGAGAAACTTGATGCCCTTGCGGTCCACCGTTGGGTCCGGATCTTCGATGCCGACCCAGACCTCCTTGATACGGGCGTTCACGATGCGCTCCGCGCAGCTCAGCTTCGGATGATTCCGCGCTCCCGGCGCACAGGGTTCCAGCGTGGCGAAGAGGACGGAGCCATCCAGCTTGTTCGTCCGGTTCTTGCGCTCCAGCAGGGTGAACTCGGCATGATCTCCCTCGCGCAACTCACCGCGATGTGCCGTCTCCATGCTGCCATCAGGTTTAACCAGCACCGCGCCCACGAGCGGACTGGTTTTCCCGTCATCCCGGCCTTCAGGCACGGATTGCCGCATCACCTCGATGGCTTTCTCCATCAGCTTGCGCGGGTCGAACTTGGATTTTGCAGCCATGACTCAAGTGAATGAAGGCAGTTTGGCGGTGAACTCCGCCACACTCAACTCCCCTCTCAGTAGCCTTGAGCGCCCGCAGGACGAGCACTCCCCAGGGAGTGCCCTCGATTCTCTCGAACGGCATCTCCGCCAACTGCACCAGGCGATAGGCGAACTTCGGGATCATGGGCAGCAGTTCCTCCTTCCACTCCGGCGGCACATCCATCACATGGCTGAACACATCCGTCTCCGCTCCTTGGCTCCCGATCCACCGCACCCGGTAGAGCAGATCGCACGCGCTGCCTTGCAGTTGTCCGCCGATAAAACTGCCTGCTTCGATCGTCATCGAACTCCAGTCCAGCCCGGTCGCCAGGCGCGGTGGTATCTGCGTTCTCAAAAACGCCGCCGCTGTTTCCAGATCCGAGAACGCTGACTTGAACAACTTGTCGTGCGGTTGGTGGGGCGGCCGGGAGTGTCTCGAGGCGTCGTCGGACATGGGAGGAGGAAGGCAGGGGTGGGCGGCGTGGGCGGGCATGGCCACGGAAGCCATCGCCGACGGCCGTCATCGCCCGAAACGAATCGACCTCAAGAAGTATCGCTTCGATATCAACTCATGCGCAAGCACCGGGGAGCGAGGACTTCACGAAGGATGCTGGACTCCGAAAGCGGAGTGCGTCCACGGATGGCGAGTTCGCGCTCGCGCAGGGTGGCGGGCATCCGGAGTTTTTCGCCGATGGGGCGCGCGGCGTGGGCGCGGTGGAGGGCGCGTTTGCTTCCGAGGATGGCTTGCATGTTGAAGGTCATGCGGGGTGCCACTCCTTTACTTTGAGGCCTTTGACGCGCTTGAATTCCGCGGCGTTGCCGGTGACCAGGGTGGCCCTCAGGCTGCGGGCCTGTGCCGCGATCAGGAGATCCAGGGGACCGATGGATGTGCCGGCCGCCTCCAGGTCGGCGCGAATTTCCGCGTAGTGCAGAGCGGCGTTCATGTCGAACTCCGGAATCGCGAACAGGTCCAGAAACGCCTGGAGCCTGGCGGCCTGCCGCGGGTGGGTGGACCTGTTTTTCTCCACGCCGGTCCACAGCTCTGCCGCGACGATGATGGGGATACCGGTCTTCGCGGGTGCCGGCAGTTTGCCAAGGCCCGCCTGGTTGCGCAGGATGGGGATGCAGGCGCTCGAATCGAGCAGATAAGCGGGAGTCGCGGGCATGGATCACCATTCCAGAATGGGGCGTTCGTGAGCGGCGGGACGGGGCGGCGGCTCCGGGAAATCCTCCGTGTCCGGGAAGGACTCGACCAGGTGCCGGGCGATCTCGGCAAACGATTTGAACTGGGTGTGGGTGACGGGACGAAGCACCACCTCGTCGCCGTGCTTCTCGATGAGCACTTCCGAACCGGGGAACCGGAAGGCTTTGGGCAGCCGCACGGCCTGGCTGCCGCCATGCCTGAAAAGTTTCGCTGTTTTCATGCCTACAAATCGTATCTATAGTATCGGTCCGCGTCAAGCGGCAAGCGCCTCGTTAAGTTCTTCCAGAAGTTTCGGCAACTGCTCGCCGAAGAGTTGATGGGCACTGCCCAGACCACCCTGCTGGCTGAACGGGGCGTAGTCGAAATCGTCCAGCGCGATGCTCAGGCTGGTGGCGATGTGGTCGGGGATGAGGCCGAGCCAGGCGAGTTGAGTTGCTCGGGGGAGAAAACGGCGCCGGCCTTGCCTTTGTCCATGAGGCATTCATGGAAGCGCTCGCTCACCTACCAAGGAGTTGTATGCGATGAGCGGGCTTTTGCTGCTGGCGGAGTTTCGGGATCTGACGGCGGACACGTAGAGTTTCGACGCCGGGATAAAAAAATGAAGTGACAGCAGCGAATTCTTCGCAACGCTGGTCATTCTTGACACTTTTGCGACAATCGAAGGCCAGGCGGGCCGATCGCGGGCGGCGAAAGGCTCGTGTGAACCCGTTCCCATCGTCGACGACATGCCCATCAACCAGCACCCCACACTCATGAAGAAGCAGCGCACTCTCTCCAGACGGCTCATCATTCCCTGTCTTGGACTCGCTTTCGGCTCGTTGGGCCAGGCTGCCGTCCTGCAGATCGCGAATCCCGGCTTTGAACTGGACGGGGACGTCATGCCTG